>NZ_JBFSVE010000017.1:0-86611 GCF_041467715.1 Vibrio sp. 10N.247.311.14 | reverse complement strand
TAAGTACCACATAAGTGTGGCAGATCCTCGGTAGGGGGAATCCATGTCATTCGTTGATACCGCAATCAATCATCTAACCTTTTCATAGCTTTACGGTAAACATCGCTACGTTCGCGTTTTCCGACTGCTAAGACGGTTACAATGATGACATCGTCTTCAACTTTGTAGACGAGACGGTAGCCCGATTGGCGCAGCTTAATCTTATACATGTTGTCAGCTCCAGAGAGTTTTGAAGCCGGAACATGCGGGTTATCTAAACGCTCGATTAGCTTTTTCTTAAATTGTTGTTGAAGCGTTGAGCCAAGCTTTTTCCACTCTTTGAGTGCACTCTTTTTAAAGTCGAGTTTATAGGTCATCAATATTTACCGAAATACTCTCTTCAGATTCACGCTCTTTCGCAATAGTTAGTAGTTCAAGATCTTCGAGTCTGTCCATCATCATTTCGTACGCTTCGGCTGGTACGCAATAAAATGCTGGCTCATTTCGGTTCAGTACAGCAACAGGTTCACCGTAAGCACTAGTTGCAACTTTCATAGGGTTAGCTTTCAACTCAGTAATGCTTGCAGCAACATCGGCTAAAATTCTAGTGGTCATTTAATAGGTCTCTTAAGTGGTCTTTATTTTGGTCATTTTAGCCTCAATCAAGCGGTATAACAAGTTGCTTAAGAGTGATTCGCAACACGTGGCATTTTTACTATGCGTTGGTTTATGTGTTTAAGGTATTATGCGGACGCTAAGGTATTGGGTTGCTTATACCTTAACGCGGCGTTTGCCTAATCCAATAGTAAGTGAGTCTATATGACAGATAACATTTGGGAAGACAGAGAAACACCAAATCTTGAGCACATTCTCGAATTGTTCAACAACACTGAGTTGGGTGCATATCTAACAGGTCATTTATTGCTTGAGTCAGTATTAGTTCAATTAATAGAGTTGAAGCTTGATGATAGTGAGAAGATAAACCCATTTAACATGAGTTTTCCTAATAAGGTTAAGTTAGCGCTTAATCGCGGTTTAATTTGGCAATCAATGGCTGATTTTTTGATCGAAATGAATCGTATCAGAAACAGGTTAGCACATCGTTTAGGTGAGCCCATTACTTTTGATTTAGTCTTTGGTTTAGCCAAGGTTGCTCACTTGGGCGGCGTTGATTTTTCTGATGACACCATACATTCTGATTATCAGTTGTCTCAACAGTGGTATGGTATTCAAGGAATCATCCAAGAAATATTCCAAAATGCCGCACAAGACCTTTCATTTATAATAGAAGAGCATGGTGGGGAATTTCAGTTTGCTTAGGCTAACAAACGTTTAAGAATCAACCCAACCAAACAGGGCGCCAATAACGGCGCCCTTTGTGTTAGTTGGACACGCTGTAAGTGTCGTAATTGCGAAGTAAGAAGATTGCGATACAGGCTGCGAGCATTGGCCAAGAGGCGAAGAACAGTAGGTTGTTGAACGGGTCCATGTATTTTCCAAAAGAGGCGAAAGTTGAGCCTGCATGCAAGACCAAAATGGCTCCGTAGGTGTACTTTTTCCACATGCCTACAACGAATGCGCCTAAAAATCCGAGCTGCGCGACACCCAGAGCCATCATCGCATTGTTCGAGATGTCGATGCCGTAAAAGCCAGACAGTACTTTTGTCGCGTGCTCAGGGACAAGGATCTTATCCAAGCCCCAGAATAAGAAGACGATAAAAATGCCGATTCTCAGCAGTAGTAGGCTAGTCGCCAGTTTGGTTTGAAGTGTCTTTTCCATGATATCCCTTGTGATGCATTCAATGATGCGATGATTTAAATGTTCATCAAAGGAGACCCATAGCCTTCGCGTTTTCTTTCGCAGTTTTTTAGTGCCTTATGTAACAAGGAATGTCTGATTAACCTTTGCTTATATAATATGTCATTTTTTTGATGTGGTATCATTCACGCAGTTAACTGTTAATGGATATATAACGTGAAAAAATACCTACTATTATCGCTTTCGGTTTTAATTTTGGCTGGTTGTGGAGCCCCTCGTTACACTGGGAGCGCGATTCCAGAACCTACGACTGAAGTTGATGTTGTTATCGTTAAAGACGCTGAAACACGTGAAGGGTTTTTAAATACTATGGAAACGTGGCTGCAAGATAACGATTATACCTACACCGTCGTACCTGATAAGTCGAAGCACGATCTTGATAAGCTGACATTGGAGTATGAAGGCCATTGGAGCTGGGACTTAGCGTTGTTCTTAAAGCAAGCGGAGATCAATGCTTATCAGAACGGACAAAGAGTAGGTGAAGTAGAATTTAAAGTCCCATACACGGCTAACCCAAACAAATTTGGTAATGCAGCTAAGCGTATTGGTTTTATGATGGATACGGTATTTGGTAAGAAAACTGCTGAAGAAGCAACGAAAGCAGCTAATTCATCAGATTCAAAAGCGACGAACTAGTCTAATTAGTTTACTAACTTATACCTTTGTTCGCTTTCTATTTTTCTTTAAGCTCTGCTCGAATAGACGAATAGACGAATAGACGAATAGACGAATAGACGAAGCCGTCGCTTTAAAGCTGCGGCTTCGCATCTTTTCATATTAATTAAAACTCTTGTCTGAAGTAATTTTTGCTAAACCAGCAATCAACTTCCAAAGCGTGTAGATCGCGGCAACAAGAAGAACAACATAGCCAATAACAAAAACGGCTGTTAGAGCGCCAATGATAGTAAGCACAATCGAAACAAAGAATGTTTTGGTGATGTTGTCGTAGTGATCCGCAAAGACAGTCCCTTGAGCATCGGACTTTTTAACGATGCCCCAAATACCACCTGCAAGAAAACTAATACCAGTAAAGAAGCCTAATAGCATTAACGCATACGCGATGATGGCATGAGTTTTTGCATTTTTGTCCTTCTCTGAGAGCCCCGTATTAATTACTTCAGTATTTTCCATGTGATTGATTCCTAGGTTAATTTAATCACGCACATGATACGGTATTATCTTGTTGATGGTCACGAATTAGTTGCTTGTTGCATATGTTACATGCTGCGTTGTGATGTGTTTGGTATTGTGTAGAGTGTATGTCTCACTGGGTCTTTGTTGATAAAAAAGACATTAACGAAAAGATTGATTGGAACAAAAATCACGCTGATAGCATGCTAGCGATTACGAGTAGTCATAAAACCAACCAAAACACGCGTCGATAATTTAAGTCACAAATATGGTAAAAGCCTGCCTGGGTGTAAGAGTGGGGAAACGTACCGTAAGCTAAAGTGACGCGTTGTACTAAGCATTATTCTGAACTGTATCTTCAGCGCTTATCCCATCGAACCTGTTTAAAGCTGCTCACATTTTGGTGTTGAAAAGGATGATTCCTCAACGTTATCGGACTCAAAATGCTGCTGCCTGAGTAAGCTGACAGTCAGGTTTATCGGCATCGGCTTATAAAAATAGAAGCCTTGGATATAGTCGACACCGAGCTTAGATAAGATTTTCACTTGGGATTCATACTCGACACCTTCGACGATGACTTGCATGCCTAAGGAGCGTGATAGTTGAAGCATGGACTCTAGCAAAGGGAGACCAAAGCTGGATTCGTCGGATATGTTTTTCACAAACACGCGATCGATTTTGAGAATGCTGAACGGGAACTGTCTTACGAAATCTAACCCTGCGTATCCTGTACCAAAATCATCAATCGCGACTCTGACGCCCCTGTTCGATAGCTTGGTTAGGTTGTCTCTAATTTTGACCATGTCGGCATCAGAACATTCACCATATTCGGTTACTTCAAAAACCACCTGCTTGAGGATCTCAGGGTGTCTTTTAAAGATGCTGATCACTTTGTTAGAGAAGTTACTGTTAGACACTACGTTGCGGCTGATGTTGACGCTGATGTACTTTGAGTCGAACACATCTTGATTGCTTTTCAACGTCATTAATACTTTGCGCAGCACGAAGTAGGTGAGCTCCTCAATTAAGCCTAAGCTTTCAGCAAGCGGAATGAAAATAGCCGGGGAGACGTTACCTTCAATTGGGTCGTTCCATCGTAATAGTGACTCACAGCCGACGATCTCATTGGTGTTTTGGTTAACGATAGGCTGCATGTGAACATGAAGGTGTTGGTTTTTTAGCGCACTTGAAAGCGAATATTCTAAGCTGCGTTGGCTCTGCTTTTTATGCTTGATGGAAAGGAGAATAATGGTGGTGATTCCGGCCATCAAAAAGCCAAACCATAAATAACTCAACATGAAGTGAAGATAAAACTGATACCCAATGTATGAGGTGATGGTCAATGGGTAGGTGTTTGATTGTATCCGCACCTTGGCGATTGATGAGTCAATATCGGTAGGGTGGATATCTCTTTTGATTACTTCAACTTTGGCCTGTATTCCATGGCTGCTCAGGTTTGTTTCAACAAGGTCATAGATGAAGTGTGGCGGAATCATCAGGCTCACTCCGGCATCTTCTTTGTTCGAGAAAATGAGCATGATGGACTGAACTTGCGTGATGGCCGAGTTGGAATACGACAGGGTTGTTAAATTCGGGTCGTCATTGAGTCGCTGCCTGATGGTGCTGTATAGGCGAAATGAAACGTCACCATCGGTGGTTGAACAGTAAAATCGGTTCTGTTTATTGAATACCGCTGCTTCTTTTACCCAATCGGCTTCAAAAACGTTTTGTCGAAGCTGTCTAACGATCGCGTCGCAAGACTGTTCAGGTCTAACTTCAGATAAAAAACGGTCGAACCTTGATTGGATCCTTTCTAACCTAGTTTCGACTAACCTTGATGTGTCTTCGGTTAATGTTTGGTAGTGATACGGTGTAAAAGGAATGAGCATTGCCATGGAAAAAAAGAAAGAGATGGCAAAGTAAAATGAAGTCTTGGCAATGTTTTGGTACTTGATATCCATAGTTGGAGAAGCGTTACCGATTTATGTGAGCATTCGATTTAATTTATAAAGTTAGCGTTTAGGTAGCAATATAAATAATTAATAGTGTGAATGCAGGCACGAATTATTGATATAAATAATATGTTTTCTAGTTTTACCAGCAAAATCTGAGCGTTATCTCATTTATTTGAGTTGGCGAGGCGTCATTTTTGATGATTTATGCGGATAACAAATGCTTATATCCTGATAAATTTTATTGTTATTTGCTCTGGCTGAATGAGCTGAATGAGCTGAATGAGCTGAATGAGCTGAATGAGCTGAATGAGCTAAATATTGAGCCACGTTTAAATAAATAAAGTCACGACACGATTCGTTTTGGTGGTGGCAGCATAAAGGATGATTATGACAAAACTGATATCGGCACTCATAGCGGTGTGCTTCTCATTCTCTGCGTTGGCCTACGAAGGTGTTGTAGATTGCGAGAATGCGATGAATACCATCGAGATCAATCACTGTGCGGCAATTGAGTTGGAATCTGCACAAGCGGAACTGGATAAATACCTTGCGGTCAGCTTTGAGCACAATGCTTACGATGCTGAGCTGGTGGCGTCAATTAAGAAGGCTCAGGAGAGCTGGCAGGCGTACATGACAGCACATTGTGACTCTGTGTACACCCAATGGCGTGAAGGTTCTATTCGAGGGGTTATGGCGCTTTCCTGCAAGACGACGTTAACCAAGCAGCGCACGCATGAGGTGTGGGTGAATTTCTTAACCTATATGGACAGCACGCCTCCCGTTTTACCAGAGCCTTAATTAGCGCCTTAGGCAGGTTTAAAATACGTACAGGACTGTGCACCTGCTTCAACCTTTGGCGGGCGAATAAGAAAGCGATAGGGGATTGCCTTACTCTTTCGTTCTTAGTTCTTAGTTCTTAGTCTCTAGCTTGAAGCATTACAGCTTGAAGTTTTACGTAGCAAGGATTCGATTTTGAATAATGTCAGTATCACGCTTATTCAGCTTGAAGTTGAATACAAAAACAAACAAAAGAATATAGATTCGGTCTCTGATCTTTTGCAAGCGGAGCCGTCAGTTGGCGATATTACTTTACTGCCTGAACTGTTCACTACTGGGTATATTTTTAATGAGGCTGAAGAAATTCATGAATTGGCTGAAGACTTCGCCGACAGCAGTACTATTGATTCATTAACTCAGCTTGCAGCGAAGCATGACACCTTGATTGTTGCAGGCATTGCCGAGAAAGATAGCGGCCAATATTACAACAGCGTCGTGGTTGTGGATGCTTCCGGTTTACGACACAAATATAGAAAAATCAGTCAAACCAAATTCGATAAGCAGTATTTCTCGAGAGGGGAGGAACGCCTCTCGTTTGAGCACAAAGGCTTAAAGTTTGGTGTCGCGATTTGCTTTGATATTTGGTTCCCGGAGATCATGAGAGGGTATCAGTCGGTCGACGTTATTCTTCACCCTGCCAACTTCGGTGGGCATCATAGTTTTGCCATTGCTCAAGCGAGAGCCTTGGAGGAAGGGTGTCACATGGTTACTTGTAATCGCGTCGGGCAAGATGTGGTTAATGCGTTTACCGCGACTTATTGTGGTGGAAGCCGAGCCTACTCACCCAAAGGGGAGTTAGTGACTAAACTTAACGACAAGCAATCGGTAGAAACCGTGAGTATTCAAGATCCCTCGATTGCGCCGCAATACAATGGCGTCGATGTGTTAGACGAAATACAGCAAATCGCATCTGTGTTGAATCGCTAAGAAGATAAGTGAAGTGCATTAGGAGCGAAAAGGGCAAGGTTTTTTAACCTTGCCCTTTGTTGTTTAGATCTCTAAGAAGGCGCTTTAAATGGCTTTTACGCTGCTTCGTTCAACAAGAGTAGGTTCAAGTTCAACGACTTGCGGATAAGCATCTGGAGTTTGTAATCTGCTCAAAAGCGTATCCACTGCGGTTTTACCTAAACGATGTTTTGGCTGGTGGACAGTGCTTAACGCGGGTGTCATGTACTTCGACAGGTGGATGTCATCGTAGCCAATGATAGACAGATCATTCGGAATCGATGTGCCATCTTGCGTCGCAGCGTGAATCACGCCCATCGCCATCATATCGTTACTGACGAACAAGGCAGACGGCATTTCGCCACGAGTTTTCAATGTCTGATAAGAGTCAAAACCACCGTCACATTCAAAGTTGGATTCAACAATCCACTTAGGGTTGATCTCTAAATTGGCTTCTTCCATTGCTTGCTTGAAGCCTTGATAACGAGACGAAGCTTGATTGCGGTGGAGTGGCCCTGTGATACAACCAATTTGAGAATGGCCGTTATCAATCAGGTGCTTAGTTGCCATGTAGCCACCTTGGTGCGAGTTGTCTTGGATCTTATCGCTCGCAAACAACATAGGGCCCCAATCCATTACTACAACAGGCAGTTCTGGGTAGCGCTCGAATACATCGATATGTTCTCCTTCAAGGGTAGAACACATTAGCATCAGGCCATCGACACGCTTTTGCAGCAAGGTATCGATAGAGGATTTCATGCGTTCGCTATCGCCTTCGGTGTTACACAAGATAAGGTTGTAGCCTTTTTCGTAGCAACGACGTTCCACACCCTTTACCACTTCGCCAAAGAAGGGGTTGGTGGATGTGGTCACTAGCATTCCTAAGGTTTTGGTTTGCTTCATTTTCAAGCTGCGAGCCAATGCAGAAGGCGCATAGTTGAGTTCTTTAGCCGCACTGTTAACACGCTCAGCAATCTCTTCACTGACAAAGCGTGATTTGTTGATCACGTGGCTCACGGTAGAAGTCGAAACCTTTGCGAGCCGTGCGATGTCTTTCATTGTTGCCATAAAAAATCCTTGTGGGAATAACCTTCCACGTTGGGCGATATTCTGCCTGAAAACAGGGGCTTATGCTTGTTATTTGTTGTTACCGAATTTGAAGGCTAACATCCGTTAACCACGGTTAGCTCAGGAGTTAAGCCTTCAAATAGCTATCAAGCTAAGCAGACAGTCGCTCTGCCAAAAACGCATCAGTTTCAGCTCGGCTTGGAATAGACGTTTGAGCACCAAAGCGAGTTACTGAAATTGCCGCCGCAGCGTGAGCAAACTTAATTGCGCGTTCTAGTGGCATATCTTCAAGCAAGCCTGTCACCAACGCGCCGTTAAAGGTGTCACCTGCGGCAGTTGTGTCTGTTGCTTCAACACGGAAACCTGCGATTAATTCACCTTCGCTGGCTTCATTGCCTTGACCGCGATGACTCACCCACACGCCTTTCGCGCCTAGCGTGATCATTACCGTTTCGATGCCTTTCGCATGCAGAGCCAACGCAGCCTGGTGAGCTGATTCGTTGTCCATCACGGTAATGCCGGTTAGCACTTCAGCTTCGGTTTCATTGGGTGTAATCACGTCAACACAAACAAGCAGCGAATCCGACAATGGACGAGCAGGAGCCGGGTTTAGAATGACTTGCGTGCCACTCTCTTTTGCTACTTTTGCTGCGTATTCAATGCCTTCAATTGGCGTTTCAAGCTGAGTTAGCAGGTATTTAGCGCCGCGAATCTTTTCTAGGTGTGGTTCGATTTGATCGCAAGTCAGCTTGTCGTTGGCTTCCGCAGAAAGACAAATACTGTTTTCGCCTATTGCTGATACTTGGATCA
Source organism: Vibrio sp. 10N.247.311.14 (assembly GCF_041467715.1). Taxonomy (NCBI): domain Bacteria; kingdom Pseudomonadati; phylum Pseudomonadota; class Gammaproteobacteria; order Vibrionales; family Vibrionaceae; genus Vibrio; species Vibrio sp. 10N.247.311.14. Next base: position 78,067 of record NZ_JBFSVE010000017.1, on the reverse strand, counting down.
TCGCGATGCCAGTAGGCGTGTTGTCTGCAACGATCACACCGTCGATGTTGATACCATCTTTAGCAAAATCTTGACGAATATTGATGCCAAATGGGTCGTCACCGACACAGGCGATGAAGCCAATGTCTGCGTTTAATCTTGCTGCCGCTACGGCTTGGTTTGCACCTTTGCCGCCAGGAATGACCTGATAGTTACCGCCAATCAAGGTTTCACCCGGACGAGGGAACGAAGGAACTTGTAGTACGTGGTCAGCGTTAACGCTACCTAAAACAATCAGTTGAGTCATGATACGAGCCTTATGATATATCGTATTTGAAAATGCATGGGTCTTTCTCATGGTATTCATTGCTAGCCTTGTCAGCGGCTTATGAGAAACAGCGATGCACTATCGGGTTTTGTTTTTATGTTAAGTCAGTGAGCTAATGAACTAATGAGTTAAGCAAAGCAGGGGATAGGGGACCCCCTGCTTTATATCGCGTTACCTAGTAACTATTACTTAGCGATGATTTTTAGAGGTACTGGTACGTACTCGTCTACTGTTTCGCCTTTCAGTACTTTGTCTGCCATTTCGATACCTAGAGAGCCGATTAGGTCAGGCTGTTGTGCAACCGTTGCGCCTAGTAGGCCGCGGTTAACTGCAGCGATGCCGTCGTCTGTGCCATCAAAGCCAACGATCATTACGTCTTTACCTGAAGCTTGAACTGCACGAAGTGCACCCAGTGCCATTTCATCGTTTTGAGCGAATACAGCTTGTACGTCTGGGTTTGCAGCAAGCAAGTTTTCCATTACGTTCAGACCTTTAGTACGGTCGAAATCAGCTGGTTGGCTTGCAAGAAGTTCAAGGTCGCTGCCGTTTACTGCGTTCATGAAGCCTTCACCACGTTCACGAGCTGCTGAAGTACCTGCGATACCTTCAAGTTGGATTACTTTCGCTTTTTCGCCCACTTTTTCCATGATGAAGTGGCCTGCCATTTCGCCACCGATTACGTTATCAGAAGCGATGTGGCTCACTACGTCACCACGGCTTGCACCACGGTCTAGTGTTAGTACTGGGATGTTTGAACGGTTAGCCATGCGAATTGCGTTAGACACGGCGTCTGAATCTGTTGGGTTGATCAGGATTGCCTTAACACCACGAATGGTTAGATCTTCAATGTTCGACAGCTCTTTGCTTGGGTCGTTTTGAGAATCCAGAACGATAAGCTTGTAGCCTAGCTCTTCAGCTTTCGCTTCTGCGCCATCTTTCATGGTTACAAAGAATGGGTTGTTCAATGTAGACAGAACGATTGCCATTGTATCTTGCGCCTGTGCAGACACAGATACTGTTGTAGAAAGAAGAGCAGCAGAAATAAGAGTCGCTAATTTTTTCATGGTGTAAGTCCTTTGTGTAGGGGGAGCTAAGAGGTGAGTCCTAGCTCGTTGTTACATTATTTATAGATTCTAATATTTTGAGGTAAAACAGGGTGTTACTTGTATTAACCTAGAGTGTGAATAGGTTTTATTTGTTTTTGTTGTCGACCAATACTGCCAGAAGAATAACCACTGCTTTTGCAATCATCTGGTAGTAAGAAGATACGTCTAGTAGGTTTAGGGCGTTGTTTAGGAAGCCGATAATCAGAGCACCAATCAATGTGCCCATGATACGGCCACGACCGCCAGCTAAGCTTGTCCCGCCAAGAACTACGGCTGCGATAGCGTCTAGCTCATAACCCATACCTGCGGTTGGTTGAGCAGATGACAAACGCGATGCCACGATGATGCCTGCCACTGCAGCTAGCAGACCACAGATTGTGTAAACACCGATTTTTACTTTGTCTACGTCGATGCCTGATAGGCGAGTTGCTGATTCGTTGCCACCCAGTGCGTAAACGTAGCGACCAAAGCGTGTGTGGTTAAGTAGGTACCATACTGCTGCGAATACCACGACCATGATCCATACTGGAACCGGTACACCCATTGCGTAGCCAGTACCGAACCAAGCGAATGCGTCTGCTGTGTCTGTGAAGCCTGTTGAAATAGGACGACCATCTGTGTAAACCATGGTTACGCCGCGAAGTAGTGTCATGGTGACAAGCGTTGCGATGAAGGCTTGAACCTTACCCTTAGCGATAATCACACCACTAATCGCACCTAATGCTGCACCTGCTACAAGAGCGGTTGGTACTGCGATCATCACAGGGATTTCCATGCCAATCATGCTGGCTGCGAACGCACCACAAAGCGCCAGTACAGAACCAACACTCAAGTCGATACCCGCGGTTAAGATAACCAGCGTCATACCTACAGCGATAATTGCGTTAACCGAGGTTTGGCGCAGAATGTTTAGGATGTTGTCGACAGTAAAGAAGTTCGGGTTTAAGAAAGAAACGACAACAATCAGGAAGAGCAAAGCAATCAATGACTTTTGATCAATCAGCCACTCTTTGCTGATTAACGGTTTTTTCTTTGGAGCTTCAGTTGTTTTGCTCATGGTTTTAGTACTCATGCTGCGTCCTCGTTGATCTTTTTACCGACCGCACACGCCAGTAATAATTCTTGGTTTGCTTCTTTAGCATCAAATTCACCGCTTACACGGCCTTCATGCATCACCATGATGCGGTCACTCATTCCTAACACTTCTGGCATTTCAGATGAGACTAAAATGATGCTCATGCCGTCGGCTTTAAATTTATTAATGAGTTGGTAAATCTCTTTCTTAGCACCGACATCGACACCGCGCGTTGGCTCGTCGAGAATCAGTACTTTTGGTTTGGTCATCAAGCCCTTAGCGATAGCCACTTTCTGTTGGTTACCACCAGAAAGGTTGCCAATAATCTGTTCGCGCGTCGGGGTTTTGATGTTGAATAGCTTGATGAAGTCATCTACTGCAATCACTTCGTCTTTATGTTGGATTTGACCGCTCTTTGTTAGTAGGTCAAGTGAACATAACGACATGTTTTCTTTAACAGAAAGCCCTAGAACTAAGCCATCGCCTTTACGGTCTTCAGAGATGTAAGCAATGCCATTCGCCAAGCCATCTTTCGGGCTTACAGGGTTGATGGTTTTGTTTTCTAGGTTGATGACGCCGCGTTCACTTGGAAGGGCACCGTAAATCACTTTCATCAGTTCGGTACGACCTGCACCCATTAGGCCAGATACACCAAGGATCTCACCGCACTTTAGAGTAAAGCTCACGTCATGAACACCAGAACCCGTCAGGCCAATCACTTCAAGACAAGTTTCACCATGGCTCTGGCCGATACGTGGATATTGTTCGTCTAACTTACGACCAACCATCATTTCGATTAGGCCATCTTCGTCGGTGTCTTTTACTTCACACTGACCAATGAACTTACCGTCACGCAGCACGGTGATGTCATCACAAATCTCGAAGATCTCTTTCAAACGGTGAGAGATGTAAACAATGCCACAGCCTTCATCGCGCAATTCGTTAATCACCTTAAACAGAGATTCAGTTTCGGTATCGGTTAGCGCATCGGTTGGTTCATCCATGATGATGACTTTAGATTCAAACGATAGGGCTTTCGCAATCTCTACCATTTGCTGCTCACCAAGGCTCAACTGACCTAGAGGCGTTTTCGAGCTGTGTTTCACGTTAAGGCGTTTAAGTAGCTTGTCTGCTTCTTGGTACATCTCGTTCCACAAGATGCGACCCATGGTGCCCGTGATTTCACGACCTAAGAAGATGTTCTCGGCGATGGTTAACTCAGGAATTAGGTTCAGTTCTTGGTGAATGATACTAATGCCTGCTTGTTGAGAGTCACGCGGTCCTTTAAATGCAGCCGGTTTTCCTTGGTAAGCGATAGCGCCGCTGTCCAAGTGGTAGATACCCGTAAGCACTTTCATAAGCGTGGATTTACCTGCACCGTTTTCACCCATTAACGCCATTACGCGTCCTGGGTAAACGTTGAGGCTTGCCTTATCCAGTGCTTTCACACCAGGGAAGGCTTTCTCAATTGAGCTAAGTTCTAAAATGGCTTGAGTCATGTCGGTTCCTTTACTCGGGGCCAGTTGTATTTGGTTGTGTCTATCTTTTTTCAGCAATGACGCTGGACTGTCGTTGCGTTTCGCATGAGCTAAAACGTTACGCCAGCTTGGAAAATAACATTTGCGTATGGCGTGCATTCACCAGTGCGAATCACCGCGCGGCTTTCATGCGTTCGCTGTTTGAATTCTTCATGAGTGATGTAAGTAATCGAAAGCGGTTTGCCGCAACGCGCTTCTTCTGTCTTGATCAAATCAATCAGCGCAGCGTGGTGCTCTGGGCTCACTTTCGCAAACTCTTCTGCAATCACAACGCCTTCAATTTGAGACTCATCCAGCATGGTTTTTACTGTCTGCTGAAAACTTGGAACACCGTGAGTCAAAGCAAGGTCTATGCGAGTCACATGATCCGGAATCGGCAACCCTGCATCACAAATCGTGATTTCATCTGTATGGCCAAGAGTCGCCACTAGGTAAGAGAGCTCAGAGTTTATTAGGGTACTTTTTTTCATATCACGACCTATCGAAAAATAACGTTTAATGGGTTGAGAACAACTCAAGAAAAAGCCATCGAAACGTTTCGATAGTGATAATAGTGTGTGATTTATCATTTGCACGTTTGATTGTTTTAGAGTGTGATAACGATCATCGAAACGTTTCGATGGGGCGTTTTTTGGTGATCTTAGTCACCGCCATTGATGGCATAAATCCTTTTACGTGGGTTCAATCGATAGCGCATATCCGAACTTACTAATGGTAATGATCTGGACGTTGGATGCTCTTAATCGCGCGAACACATTGCGTAGGTTATAGACTACGTTTGCAAGAACATGTGGTGACGAGAGTTGTCCGTCCCAACACACATCAACAATATGCTCTCTTGAAATCGGTCTTCCCACATTTTCCAATAACAAGCAGAGCACTGCTAATAGGCGAGGGCGCAAAGTAATTTTGTTTCCTTGCTGGTTGGTAATCGTTCGAGCGTCGATATCAATGATTAAGCCGTTGAAGTCTATTGTGTGGTTCATCGTGTTTTCTGTTCGTCTTATTCTAAATTGTGGAGGTTGAGCAAATTGGCCTGCTGTTGGAGCGGGTAATTATTTAAGTGTGCTAATGGTCGAAGTGGGCGGATTAACTGACACGATCAGTGAGCCTATTACTTTTAAAGCCGAAGACAATACTTACCGATTAATTGCTGGTTACAAATTTAACCGCATTGTTTCGGTTGAAGCTCAATACACAGATTTTGGTGATATCGCCCTGAAAACGAAATCTGGTAATAAGGTTTTCACTTGGACACCTCAAATCTTTTCGGTAACGGCGAACCTCGGTTACACGTTTGATAATGGCATTCGTCCATTTGGCACTATCGGTCTGTCGACTATTGATCTAGACATGAAGCTTGCTGATGGCTCTCGCCCTTCAGGAGATGGTTTTGATGATTCGGGAGATGGCATCCGTATGGGTGTTGGTGTTGGATATACGCCACCTACAATGTCTTCGTTGAGCTTTCGCTTAGCGTACGAAGCCGATGCTTTTGATATCGAAGATTACGAAAACGGACACAAGACAGAAGATACTGTTGTTCTGGATTCTTTCTACTTAGGCGCAATGTACACATTCTAAGTTTCATACTTTGCTAAACGGTAAATCGGTTTCTAAATGGGGCGTCGGTTAGCTCAACCCGTTTAGCTAAAGTGGAAGGCCGCAGTTTTTGACTGCGGATTTTTTATGTTTAACTCTAGGCTTCACGAATATGAGCGGTAACAGACACGATGGCATGGTCCGTACTGAATTGGTCGTGTTCAAAGCTTGGATTGGTGAGGTGATGGTCTAACACTGTGTAGCTAGAGATCTCCATCAAACTAGACGAGTTCTGACAATCAAACTCGTTCGACATCAAAATGTAGTCCAGTACAGACCCAGATGCGCCGTAGTAATGGGTTGGCTTACGCTGTTCAAGCAAATCTTCTTCATGTAGCTGATGGTAAAGATCCCAGCTGTCTTTTAATCGAAAGTGGGATAGCCAATGCTTGCTGTTTTCGTCTCGGTTGATTGAGTAACTCAACAGCCCTTTAAACTCATCATTAAATAGAGGCTTATTAAAATCACCCATCAACACAACAGGTTGATCGGTTTGGTAGCGTTGGTTGGTGATGTATTGATGCAGCATCTGAGCTTCTAGGCCGCGTTGGGCACTAGATAGCCAAGAGCCAAGCCGTTCTTGGTGAAAACGAGTGAGCGTGTCACTTTGTGGTTTTGCACCTTGCTGAGCGTTGTTCGTATCGACAGATTCTGCTTTTGGTTCTGTCGGACGTTGTGATTTGAAGTGCACCACATAACAGTCGGTTGAACCTAAATGGGGTAACGTAATCGTCGCGTGAACAGGTGTTCTGTTGAATGAGAATTTGTCGCCAAGGTTGAATGCTGTCAGTAACGTCGAATCTGGCGTAACAGGCTGAACGTTTTCAATCGGGTAACGGGAAGCAATACCAACGACAGGTGAGGTGTATAGGTAATCATCTTCAACGTGTGCGCTATCGACCACTGCAAAGTATGGATAACCTAGGTCGTTCATCAATTGCTCTAAAGACTGCGGGCTAAATATCTCTTGGAAGCCAATCACATCGCAATCTAATGAACGAATCGCTTCAGCCATCCAATGTTGCTTCTTCTGCCATTCTTCGAAGCTGTAGATGTTCTCAAAATCATAATAAGCATTCGGTGGCTCGAGATAGTTCAGAAGGTTGAACGTTGCGAATGTTATTTGGTTTGGTTTGTTCAAAGTGTCATTCCATTTAGACCTAGGCAGCAAGGATACTCCAGTAAAAGTATAGTTTGTTGATTATTTAGAACCTAAACTTCAATTTAGAAGCGAATCAAAGGAAATCTAAGCTGTGGAGGCTTGTGTCATTCAGGCTAAGCAATCAAAGCTCACTGCATCCAATAACTTCGAGTGGTGACGAGTAATTTGTAAATAAACCGTCAGAGATAGAGTGCTGATGGTTTTATTAGTTATTACATGATGTTAGATTTGAACCTATACTTGATTTAACGGCATGCATTCAAAGCCGATAAATCAACTTGAATATAGAATTCATGACATTTGAAGGGAGAGTCAAATGGGAACAGTTTTTCGACGCAAAGCCTCGCAACGCACTCAGTTTTTCAGGTTTAATTTGAAGTCATGTGCAATCATGTTGCCGCTTATTGCTTTACAACCCTCCGTTACTTACGCTTCTGAAACCCAATCAACTCCTGCTGTCACCGTTATTGAAACCACACAACTGGTTGGTTTTGGTGAAGCAAAATATCCAGCCGATTTCACTCACTTCGATTACGTTAATCCTGATGCGCCAAAGCAGGGCAAAGTGACCTATGGCAGCATAGGTACGTACGATAGCTTTAATCGATTCGGTTCCCGCGGCGTTGCTGCAAGTTATACCGGAGAGATTTACGATACCTTGATGTTTTCTCCGAGTGACGAGATTGATGCGTACTATCCATTGATCGCTTCAAAGGTTCGCTACTCCAGTGATTTCACTTGGATGGAAATCGACATCAACCCAAATGCTAAATTCCAAGATGGCGAGCCTATCACTGCGCATGATGTTGCCTTTACTTTTGACAAGTTCTCAACCGAGGGCGTGCCTCAGTATCGTGTGTATTACAAAGAGATTAAGTCAGTAAAAGCGGTCTCTGATTTGGTTGTTCGTATTGAAATGAACAGTCCAAACCGCGAAAAACTGTTTAGCTTCGCGCAAAGCACTCGTGTATTGCCGAAACATTTCTGGAAAGACAGAAAGCTGTCTGAGCCTCTAAGTGAGCCACCAGTCGGTAGTGGTCCTTATAAGATCATCAGCTACAAATCAGGCCAAAGTGTTACCTATGGTCTAGATGAAAACTACTGGGCAGCAGACCTACCAGTTAACGTTGGCCGCAATAACTTCAAGCAGGTGCAATACGATTACTACCGTGACGACACGGTAATGTTGGAAGCGTTCAAAGCAGGGGAGTTCGATCTTCGAACCGAGAATTCGGCTAAGTTCTGGGCTAACTCTTATACGGGCGCGAACTTCGATAAAGGCTACATCATTAAAGAAGAGATCAACCACGAGAAGCCTGAAACGACTCAAGGTTTCGTCTTCAACATTCAATCACCTGTGTTCTCGGATCCTAAAGTGCGTGAAGCGTTAACCTATGCGATGGACTTTGAGTGGATGAACAAGAACATGTTCTATGGTCAGTACAAGCGTACTCGTAGCTACTTCCAAAATACCGACTACGAAGCGAAAGGCTTACCAAGCGAAGCTGAAGTCGAGTTGTTGTCTCAATACAAAGATCAGATTCCACCGCGAGTTTTCACCGAAGAATTCCAACCACCCGTCACCGATGGTAGCGGTCGTATTCGTAGCCAAATGCGTACCGCTTTCAAATTGTTGAAAGAAGCGGGTTGGGTGCTGAAAGACAAAGTCATGACCAACGAAAAGACTGGCAAGCCGATGTCATTTGAGTTGTTGATTTACAGCCCAACCACGGAACGTATCGCAACGCCGGTTCAAAAGAACCTTAAGCGCATGGGTATTGAGATGAAGATCCGTACCATCGATACCACTCAATACATCAAGCGCTTGCGTGATCGTGATTTCGACATGGTTTCGTCGTCATTTTCCGCAAACCCTTATCCTAGCCCGAACTTAATGATCGTTTGGAACTCTAACTACATTGATTCTACTTACAATACTGCAGGTGTTATCGATCCAGTGGTTGACGCGTTAACAGAAGAAATTGCGCGTAACCAACAGCACCCTGAAAAGCTTCTTACACTAGGTCGTTCACTAGACCGAGTATTGCAGTGGAATTTCTACAACATCCCGCAATGGCACGTTGGCGAGTATCGCGTAGCAATGTGGGACAAGTTTGAGCGTCCAGATGTATTGCCTAAATACGATTTAGGTATCGATACATGGTGGATTTCAGAAGAGAAGGCGGCTTTGCTTCCTGAAAAACGTCGCTAGGAGTTAGTTAGCATGGCCGCGTATATATTTCGACGTTTATTGTTGGTGATCCCCACGCTGTGGGCGATCATCACCATCAACTTTTTCATCATCCAGATAGCGCCTGGAGGCCCGGTAGAGCAAGCTGTTGCTCAATTAGAAGGGCATAACTCTGGCATTATGGAGCGTTTTTCTGGTGGTGGACAAGAAGTTGATTTAAGTGAAAGTGATCAAGCGTCTGCCAGTGGCTATAAAGGCTCACGCGGGCTTGATCCTGAAGTGGTTGAAGAGATCAAAAAGCAGTTTGGGTTTGATAAACCGATTCACGTTCGCTACTTCGATATGTTGAAAAACTACGCGACCTTTAACTTTGGTGAAAGCCTGTTTAAGGGTGGTAACGTGATTGATTTAATCATCGAGCGTTTACCTGTCTCCATTTCCTTAGGGTTGTGGAGTACGTTAATCATCTATGTGATTTCGATACCCTTAGGCATTATGAAGGCGATACATCACGGCTCTCGCTTTGATATTTGGTCGAGCGCGGTGGTGATTGTCGGCTACGCGGTGCCGGGCTTCTTGTTTGCGATTATTCTGATTATCTTGTTTGCCAGCGGTAACTACTTCAGTTGGTTCCCATTGCGAGGGCTTGTGTCGAGTAACTTCGACCAGCTCAACTGGTATCAGCAAATTGGCGACTACTTCTGGCACTTGGCGTTGCCCATTTTCGCCATGGTTATCGGTGGATTCGCCACGCTCAGCATGCTGACCAAAAACTCCTTCCTTGATGAAATCAATAAGCAATATGTAGTGACTGCGAGAGCGAAAGGCTTGGACGAGAGCAGTATTCTTTATAAGCACGTTTTCCGTAACGCCATGCTGATCATTATTGCGGGTTTCCCAAGCGCATTTATTAGTATTTTCTTCACGGGTTCTATGTTGATTGAAGTGATGTTTTCACTCGAAGGAATTGGTCTGCTTGGCTTTGAATCAACCATTCAACGTGACTATCCCGTGGTGTTCAGCTCTCTCTATATCATGACCTTGCTTGGCTTGGTGCTGAGCATTATCTCCGACCTGACGTATACCTGGGTTGATCCTCGAATTGATTTTGAAGCGCGTTAATGGCGAACGAATAACAAGGTATTGATAATAAATGTTTAACAACCCTTTAGCTGAAGCTCGTTGGTTACGTTTTAAAGCAAATAAGCGTGGTTTTATCTCCCTTTGGATATTTACCATCTTGTTTGGCTTGAGCCTGTTCGCTGAGATCATTGCCAATGATAAACCACTATTGGTTTCTTATGATAATCAGTGGTTTGTGCCGGTTATCAATGAATATGCCGAGACGGAGTTTGGTGGTGAGTTTGAAACCGAGGCCGACTACAAAGACCCGTATGTTATCGAGCTCATTGAAGACAACGGTTACATCGTGTGGCCAATCATTCCGTTTAGCTACGACACAATAAACTTCGATATTTCAGGTGCGGTGCCATCGGAGCCCGATTCGGTGAACTGGTTAGGGACTGATGATAAGGGGCGAGATGTATTAGCTCGTATCATTTATGGCTTCCGTATTTCCGTTCTATTTGGTTTTATTCTGACCATTGTATCGAGCGTGATTGGTGTCGTGGTTGGCGCAACACAAGGCTACTACGGTGGCTGGGTTGATCTATTCGGACAACGCTTCATTGAAGTCTGGTCTGGTATGCCGACCCTGTTCTTGCTGATTATTTTGTCGAGTTTTATTGAGCCGAATTTCTGGTGGTTGCTCGGGATTATGGTGCTGTTTAGTTGGATGAGTTTAGTCGGCATCGTGCGAGCGGAATTTTTACGCTGCCGAAACTTCGATTATGTGCGAGCCGCGCAAGCCATGGGTGTTGATGACAAACGTATTATGCTTCGTCACATGTTACCTAACGCGATGGTTGCATCGTTAACCATGATGCCGTTTATTCTTTCAGGCTCGGTGACCACACTGACTTCGTTAGACTTCTTGGGCTTTGGTCTTCCTGCGGGTTCGCCTTCGTTAGGCGAGTTGTTGGCGCAAGGTAAAGCTAACTTACAAGCGCCTTGGCTTGGCATTTCTGCCTTCGTCGTGCTTTCACTGATGCTTACGTTACTGGTCTTCGTTGGTGAAGCGGTGCGTGATGCTTTCGACCCGCATCAACAGAAGTAAGGATAGGTTATGACTTCAAATACAACGCCTGCTTCTCCGGTTTTGACCATAGATAAACTGTCTGTCGGTTTCGGGCGAAAAAACTCGATAGAGCAAGTGACACAAGATGTCTCTTTAGAAATATACAAAGGTGAGACATTAGCGCTGGTGGGTGAGAGTGGTTCCGGAAAATCGGTCACGGCTAACTCGATTTTAAAGCTGTTACCAAAAGGCTCGTCTCATTACTTAAACGGTAAGATCAATTTCTCTGGCACCGATATTCTGAGTTGTTCTGAAAGACAGCTACGTGGGATTCGTGGTGGTCGTATTGGAATGATCTTCCAAGAGCCTATGGTTTCCCTAAATCCGCTTCATCGAATTGGAAAACAGCTTGTTGAAACCTTAGCAATTCATCGTGGTATGCGAACCAACAAAGCACAAGCCTTGGCGATAGAGTGGCTTTCAAAGGTTGGCATTCGCTATCCTGAGCAAAAGATTTCAGCCTATCCGCACGAGCTATCTGGTGGAGAACGCCAGCGCGTGATGATCGCGATGGCACTGATCAATGAACCAGAGCTGCTTATTGCTGATGAGCCGACAACGGCTTTGGATGTATCGGTGCAAGCGCAGATCCTCGACCTTCTAAAAGACCTGCAGCAAGAGCTGGGTATGGCAATGCTTTTCATTACTCATGACTTGAGTATCGTTCGTAAGATTGCCGACAGAGTAGCAGTAATGAAAGATGGTCGCTTGGTCGAAAGTAACGACTGTCATACCCTGTTTAACGCGCCTGCTCACCCTTACACTCAAAAACTTATTAACTCTGATCCGAAAGGTTTGCCCGTTCCTGTGTCACCCGAAAGCAAACCGCTACTCGATGTAAATCAACTTCGTGTTTGGTTCCCGATCACGGGCGGTTTATTCAAGCGCACCATTTCTCATGTTAAAGCTGTGACCGACATGGAGTTCACTTTGAAGAAAGGGCACTCAATCGGTTTGGTTGGCGAAAGTGGTTCTGGTAAATCGACGACCGGTATGGCGATACTTAAGCTGGTAGATAGTGAAGGGTCAATCACCTACTCGAGTGAACAGCTTCAAGGTTTAGATCGAAAACAGATGCTTCCGTTTAGAAGCCGTATGCAAGTAGTCTTTCAAGACCCGTTTTCTGCGCTAAACCCGAGAATGTCGGTCGCTCAGGTGATTGGCGAAGGTTTGTTAGTGCATCAACAATTGGATGAGCACGAACTCGACCAACGCATCTGTGACGTAATGAAAGAGGTTGACCTCGATCCTGAAACGCGTCACCGTTACCCAAATGAGTTTTCTGGCGGTCAAAGGCAGCGTATTGCGATTGCTCGTGCTTTGATTTTAAAGCCAGAGTTTATCCTGCTCGATGAACCAACATCGTCATTGGACAGAACCGTTCAAGCTCAAGTATTGGATTTGCTGAAGTCACTTCAAGAAAAGTATGGCCTGACCTATTTGTTTATCAGTCATGATCTGAATGTCGTGAAATCCTTGTGTCATTACACCATCGTCATGAAAGCTGGCGAGGTAATAGAGAAGGGCGACACTGAGACTTTGTTTGGTAATCCGCAGCATGAATATACTAAGCAGTTGGTGAGTCTTTCGAATGTTGGTGGTGTTTTATAACGCAGAGGGTTTGTTTAAAACAAATGGGCTCTGGTTGAATTCAACATGGTCATTTCGTTGTTTTAAGATTACACTGCGCCCAATATTTCAGAAGTACATATTTAGGTAGAGGTCACCATGGACCAAGAACATTACGAAGACGCTGATTACGAAGGCCAAGAGCTGGGCGAAGAAGGCGAAGAGATTGAAATTGAAGCAATTGGTATTGATGTTTCATCACAGCCAATCGAGCTCTACAAAGTGTTTAAAATTGCTAACCTAGTGAGTGGTGGCGGTGAAGCTAAGCACATCATCTCTGAAGGCTACGTAGCGGTAAATGGTGAGCTAGAAACCCGTAAGCGTCGTAAAATGTACGATGGCGACTTCTTTGAATTCAACCAAGAATACTATGTAGTGGTGTGTGATCAGCCAGTACAAGAAGAATCAGAAAAGCCGAAAAAGAAAGAAACGCCTAAAAAAGAGAACAAGGCGAAGAAAGGTCAGTCTAAAAAGGATTCTAAGAAGAAGGAATCTAAGAAAAGCAAAGCAGAAATGCTAAGCGCAAAGGCTGAGCCAAAGAAAGAGAAAAAAGAGAAGAAACCGAAAAAGAAAGCGGATACGCCAAAGCCAACACGTGATGACAAAAGCGGCCGTAATTCGATTGAGTTCTTTTAAACTACAGTTCTAAACGACTGCTCTAAACTGCTTTTCTAAAACGAATCTTTTAAAACTATTCGTTTGAACATCAAGCAACGTTAGACCTAGGTTTTACGTTACGCAGATATCAAAAGGCTCACTAGTTAGTGAGCCTTTTTTGTATTTGTTTGCTAGCACAGCTAACGGCCAATAACGCTTATTCTCAGTGTCTTGTGTGAGAAGAAGTTAGCTCTGATGCACGTAACTGAGCAACGGCTTTCGCTAGTTCTAGCTGAGCTTGTGCAAAGTTAATGTCTATGTTGCCCTTGTTGATGTTCTCTAGAGCGGCATATTTCGCTTCTTCTGCGCGAGCGCGGTCAATGTCTTTACCATGCAAGGCCGTGTCGGCTAATAACGTAACCACATCCGGCTGAACTTCCAGCATCCCACCAGAGACATACAGCACTTGGCCTTCTGATTTAGGGTCTGTAACGAACACGGTTACGCCCGGTTTGATCTTACTGAGAAGCGGGGAGTGACCGGGGCGGATCCCCAGTTCACCGTCAGCGCCAGAAACGGCTAGGGCATACGCTGGACCTGAAAACAGCGTACCTTCCGCACTTACAATATTAAGTTGAAATGTATTATCTGTAATTCCGATAGCCATGGTGCACCTGCCTCTTAGAGTGATTTTGCTTTGTTAAGCACTTCGTCGATAGAGCCACAGTACAAGAACGCTTGCTCTGGGATATCGTCATATTCACCGCTCAATAGACCTTTAAAGCCTCTTAGTGTTTCGCTTAGCGGTACAAAGACACCTTTCTGACCGGTAAACACTTCGGCTACGTGGTAAGGCTGCGTTAAGAAACGTTCAATCTTACGAGCGCGAGATACGGTCTGTTTGTCTTCAGTAGACAGCTCATCCATACCAAGAATCGCGATGATGTCTTTTAGCTCTTTGTAGCGTTGCAGCGTTGTTTGTACTTTTTGTGCAATGTCGTAGTGCTCTTGGCCTACGATCAGCGGATCTAACTGACGTGACGTTGAATCTAACGGGTCAATCGCAGGGTATAGACCCAGTGCCGCGATGTTACGAGACAGTACAACGGTCGCATCTAAGTGAGCAAAGGTTGTTGCTGGCGATGGGTCAGTCAAGTCATCCGCAGGTACGTATACTGCTTGGATAGAGGTGATAGAGCCTCGTTTTGTTGACGTGATACGCTCTTGAAGTACGCCCATCTCTTCAGCCAGTGTTGGTTGGTAACCTACTGCTGAAGGCATACGACCTAGCAGAGCTGATACTTCTGTTCCCGCAAGCGTGTAACGGTAAATGTTATCAATGAACAACAGTACGTCACGACCTTCATCACGGAAGCGCTCAGCCATAGTTAGGCCTGTAAGTGCTACACGTAGACGGTTTCCCGGTGGCTCGTTCATTTGACCGTAAACCATGGCTACTTTGTCTAGTACACCTGCTTCTTTCATCTCGTAGTAGAAGTCGTTACCTTCACGAGTACGCTCACCTACACCGGTAAACACAGAAAGACCTGAGTGGGCTTTGGCGATGTTGTTGATAAGCTCCATCATGTTGACGGTTTTACCTACACCAGCACCACCGAATAGACCAATTTTACCACCCTTAGCGAATGGACAGATAAGGTCGATAACCTTAACGCCTGTTTCTAGAAGCTCAGTGCTGTTTGCTTGTTCTTCATAAGAAGGGGCTTCACGGTGAATCTCGTAGTTTTCTTTCTGACCGATTTCACCACACTCATCGATAGGTTGACCAAGCACGTTCATGATACGGCCTAGCGTTTCTTCGCCGACAGGAACCGTGATTGGAGAGCCTGAGTTTTCAACCGTTAGGCCACGACGTAAGCCATCTGACGTACCCATTGCAATACAACGAACGATGTTGCCGCCAAGTTGTTGCTGAACTTCCAATACTAGCGAGCTTGCTTCGTCGCTGGTGACTTTCAATGCATCATAAACGCGAGGGCTGTTGCCGCCGCTGAATTCGACGTCAACCACAGCGCCGATTACTTTAACTATTTTTCCAACACTCATTCTTAAATCCTCAAATTCTGTTCTGACCCACTTTTTTCTGCCCCTATACAGCTTGGGCACCTGAGACTATTTCACTCAGCTCTTGGGTAATCGCAGCCTGTCTCGCTTTGTTATATACCAACTGCAAATCATCAATCAGTTGGCCTGCATTATCGGTTGCCGCTTTCATGGCGACCATTCGGGCTGCTTGCTCACAGGCAATGCTCTCAACAATGCCTTGATACACTTGCGATTCGATGTATCGATGTAACAGTTCTGAGAGTATGTCTTTGGGTGCTTGCTCATAGATGTAGTCCCAACGACGCGCTTTTTTAGGCTCACCACCTTCCTCAGAATCCGAAGGGTGGGGGAGCAACTGCAAGGTCGTTGGCGCTTGAACCATGGTGTTGACGAACTGGTTGTAAACGAGATACAAGCTATCGATTTTACCTTCGTCGTAATGCCCGAGCATGGCATTCACCGTACCTAAGATGTCTTCTAACTTAGGTGTATCGCCAAGACCTGACGTTTGTGCAATAACGTTGCCGCCGCGTTGGAAGAACGAGATAGCCTTAGATCCCACTAAGGTTGTTTCTACCTCGACTCCCTTGGTGCGCCATTGCTCCATTTCTTCTAACACTTTCTTGAACAAGTTTGAGTTCAAGCCACCACACAAGCCGCGATCGGACGAGATAATGATGTAAGCGACACGCTTAGGTTCACGCTGTTGCAGGTAAGGGTGCTGGTACTCCAGGGAACCCGATGCAACATGAGAGATAACTTTTCGCATGTTCTCGGCGTAGGGCCGAGTTAGCGTCATGTTGTCTTGAACCTTGCGCATCTTACTTGCTGCAACCATTTCCATTGCGCTAGTGATTTTCTGAGTGTTACTGACACTGGCTATCTTGGTGCGAATTTCTTTAGTACTTGCCATAATCTGCTCCTATTTGTTTTGATTTCCAGCTAACAAACCGGAGCACTTACCAAGCTTTCATCCCAACAAAACCTTCTAGGATCTCTTTAAGAGCACCGTCGATTTCGTCATTGTAATCGCCTGTCGCGTTGATTTTTTCGAACAACGCAGGGTTCTGACCTTTGGCATAAGCAATCAGCTCTTCTTCAAAACGGGCAATGTTGTTTAGCTCAACACCGGCCAAGTAGCCTTTCTCTGCTGCGTAGATAACCGTTGCTTGCTCAGCGACTGACATTGGAGAGTATTGTTTTTGCTTCATTAATTCGGTAACACGCTCACCATGGTCTAGCTGTTTGCGCGTCATCTCATCTAAGTCAGAAGAGAACTGAGCAAAGGCCGCCAGCTCGCGATATTGAGCTAATGAAGTACGGATACCACCAGACAGTTTCTTGATGATCTTGCATTGCGCCGCACCACCCACACGAGATACCGAGATACCTGGGTCTACTGCAGGACGTAAGCCTGAGTTAAACAGTTGGGTTTGAAGGAAAACCTGACCATCAGTGATTGAGATTACGTTGGTTGGTACAAACGCTGATACATCACCCGCCTGAGTTTCAATAATAGGAAGCGCCGTTAATGAGCCTGTTTGGCCTTTCACTTCACCGTTAGTGAACTTCTCTACATACTCTGCATTCACTCGTGCTGCACGTTCTAGAAGGCGTGAGTGAAGGTAGAATACGTCGCCAGGGAAGGCTTCACGACCCGGTGGGCGTTTCAATAGCAACGAGATTTGACGGTAAGCAACGGCTTGTTTTGATAGGTCATCATAGATGATCAATGCATCTTCACCGCGGTCACGGAAGTACTCACCCATAGTGCAACCGGCATAAGGGGCTAGGTATTGAAGTGCTGCAGACTCTGATGCTGATGCCACGACTACGATGGTGTTTTTTAGCGCATCGTGGTCTTCGAGTTTACGAACCACGTTAGCGATAGTGGAGGCTTTTTGGCCAATCGCCACATACACACATTTGATGCCAGAATCTTTCTGATTGATGATCGCATCGATAGCTAACGCTGTTTTACCCGTCTGACGGTCACCGATGATAAGTTCACGTTGACCACGACCGATTGGCACCATGGTATCAACCGCTTTATAGCCAGTTTGAATTGGCTGATCAACAGACTTACGTTCGATTACACCGGGTGCAATCACTTCTACAGGGTCGAGTCGGTCACAACTTACTGGGCCTTTGCCATCGATTGGCTCGCCTAATGTGTTGACTACACGACCAAGAAGTCCGTTACCTACAGGTACTTCTAAGATACGACCTGTACCTTTCACTTTCATACCTTCAGAGAGGTCAGTGTAGGGGCCCATAACCACCGCACCTACTGAGTGGGTATCGAGGTTAAGTGCGAGTGCGTATTTGCCACCTGGTAGCTCAATCATCTCGCCTTGCATAACATCAGCAAGGCCATTGATTGTGATGATGCCATCACGAACCGATACGATAGTGCCTTCATTGCGAGCCTCGGTGCTCACATTAAATTTCGAGATGCGTTCTTTGATTAGATCGCTGATTTCATTTGAATTTAATTGCATAATTGTTACCTATCTCGCGTGAAGTTGATGAGCCAATCGGTCAATTGATGTGTTTAAAGAACCATCGATAACGGTTTCACCCGCTTTGATGACCATTCCACCCACTAACGTGTCATCAATAACCTGCTTCATTTCAACCTGACGCTCTAATTTCTTCTCAAGTGCAGCTGTTAGTGACGTAACTTGATCTTGTGTCAGCATTTCTGAACTGGTGACAGTGACAGGCACTACACGTTCATGTTCGTCCTTTAGCTCGCAGTACAATTCAAACAGGTCTCTTACAACAGAAAGGCGGCCGTTCTCGGCCAAGACTCGAATAAGATTAATGACGTGGTCATCAACGAGTCCTTGGCAAATATGAATGATGAGGTTTGCCAGCTCTTCTGTTTGGTGTGTAGAAGCACCTTCTGCTGAAGAAATCTGACTAGCGATCGTTTCTTCTTCCGCGACAGCCACAAGAATGGACAGCATTGAGTGCCACTCTTGTAACTGGTTTTCACCTAAAGCAAATTCAAACGATGCTTTGGCGTAGGGATGAGCAATATTGGTGTAATCTGACATATTGCCTCTCCTTAGAGTTCGCTAATCATTTGGTCAACTAGCGCTCGGTTCGTTGCGGAATCTAGGTTTTTGCTAATCAGTTTCTGTGCACTTTGAATTACTGCGTCTGCCATATCTGCCTGAAGTTCACGGCGTATCTTTTGGCGTTCGCCTTCTAGCTCAGCTCTACCTTGTTCTAAGATGCGTGCCTTTTCTTGCTCGGCTTCTTGTTGCGCTAAGCTGATGATTTCATTGCGGCGTTTTCGGCCCTGTTCAACCAGTTCAGTCACATCTTTTCTTGCATCTTCGATGAGTTGCGCGCCATTTGATTTTGCTAGTTCTAGCTCTTTCGCAGCGTTCTCTGAGTGGCGTAAACCATCAGCGATTTCTTTTTGGCGCTCGTCTAACATCGCGGTGAGAGGGGGCCATACATATTTCATGCAGAGCCAAACAAAAATCACGAATGAGATTGCTTGTCCAAACATGCTTGCATTTAAGTTCATACCTTCCTCACTAAATCTTGATTATGTATAAATCGATCTTTCAAAGCGGTTTGATTAAGCCACGGCGAAGATGATGTATAGACCGATACCAACACCGATCATCGGTACTGCATCCACAAGACCCATCATGATGAAGAATTGAGTACGAAGCATTGGAGTAAGGTCTGGTTGACGCGCAACACCTTCAAGGTATTTACCTGCTAAGTTACCAATACCAGATGCTGCACCTGCTGCACCTAAACCGATCAGTAATGCACCTGCTACATATAAAACTGCGCTTACGATATCCATTTGTATCTCCGATAAATAATTTTTTAGTTAAATTTTTTAGTTATTAATTAGTGGTGTTCTTCTGTTGCCATACCTAAATAAACAACGGTCAGTACCATAAATATAAATGCTTGCAAGAATACGATTAATATGTGGAATAGTGCCCAAGGAACACTCAGTGCCCATTGCATCCACCATGGCATTAATGCGATCAGAATAAATATCATCTCACCTGCATACATGTTTCCAAATAATCGTAAGCCTAGTGATATAGGTTTTGAAATTAATGTTATTAATTCAAGAACTAAGTTAACAGGGTATAAAAGAGGGTTATCAAATGGCTGCGTAGTAAGCTCTTTGATAAAGCCTTTCAATCCTTTATTTTTAAATGTATAAGTCAACAGTAAGATAAATACACCGAGTGCCATCGACATTGGAATATTTACGTCCGCCGTTGGTAGATCTCTAAAGTGTTCTAGACCCATTGCACGACTTAATGCTGGTATGAAATCTATTGGTAATAAATCGACCGCGTTCATTAACAACACCCAAACAAAAGTGGTTAATGCCAGTGGCCCTATTAATTTATCCTCCGCTTGAAAAATCTCTTTTACTAGGTTGTTTACAAAATCAAATATCAGTTCGATAAAACATTGAAATCGACCTGGAACACCGCTGGTGCCCTTAGTCACTACGTATCGAAAAGCTCCAATAAACAGTAAACCCGTAATCCAAGATACCAACATCGAGTCGATGTTGAACGCCCAGAAACCATCACCTGTAGTTAAGAAGGTTAAGTGATGCTCTATGTATTCGTGAGCGGTAGTTACTTGATCCATACTACACGTACTCCGATCTTGTAGAGGCAGTAATAAATGGTGTTAAGAAGTACCCAACCATAGTGAGAATATATGCGTACAATATTACTGGGTTATCCAATTTGAAAAACTGGAACGCCAAGATAAACATTAAGAACGTATAAGTTATTTTCACGACACGACTCATTTGCATTAAGTCACGTAAACTATAATTAGGATTCTTGCGCACCTTTAGGCTTGCATATATAAAACCAAACAGCGGAGGTAGCATCGCAATTCCGATACCCAAAGCCGACGATTCCATATCTACTTTATTACCAAAAAACACTTCATATAAAACTACACCGACGGCTAATACTACTTGGCAGAGAACAACTCTTTTAGCAGCAACAAGAATGTCACCACTTATCCCATTAAGCCTCATAATAAAACCTTATATTTAACAGTGTAAGCTCATATAAAACACAGTTTGAATATGTCTTGCTACTCGCATTTACTTGTTAATAAAAATTTGCTTGTTAACAAAGAGATAATCTTGCTGGTCTTATATCTCCTGACGAAATAGAACGATATAAACTAGTTCGCTCTCGTTTCGACAAAATATAAACTACGCCTAAAATTATGTGATCAAAACGACAAATATTGATATCAATAATTCCATTTTTGAAATGAATGTTTTTCATTTATGAAAGTAATAGTTCTATCACTTTATTCATGAATATTTAAGATGCTTTATCCTTGTGAAAAAGAGGGTCTTTTTAGAAGGGAGTAGCGAGCTAAATTTTCAACTTATGATCTTATCAATTAAGACTATTCAAACACTTAGGTTCATTTACAAGCTGAGTTGTGAAGTGTGATTTTGGTAGGGGTTAAGCTTGTTTGAGGCAATGATGGAAGATCTGGTTTTTCTGGTAAATTAAACGTACGTCGCTCCTTATCAATAAGCGAATATTTTTTATATTGTCGTCAGCTTGTCACTATTTGCGTGCGCGAGAGTGAAAATTCAGCGCCTAAATGTTGATGATATAGGAGTGAAATGGGGGACTGGGTGTGCGAGAAGCATGGTGCGGAGAAGAAACACCGAGTTTTGAGGAAGTAAATGGCAGCAGAGCGCTGCCTAATTTACTTAATCTAGGCTCTCTTATGACTCTTCATAACTGAGGTATTGAATACATAAGTCATGGAAAGCCTGTGCTTGTGGCGAGATCGTACGATCAGACAGTCTGAAAATGCCGATTTGTCGTTGCAAGGGTGGGTCAATTAGCGGAATCCACACCAAGCGGGTTTCATTGGTTGGGAAAGCCAGCTTAGGTAGCGTGGTCACGCCTATCCCGAGCTCTAACACCGAAAAAAGCGAGGTAATGTTCTCGACAGAGTACAGGGCTTGTTCGCTGAGCATGCGCGCAGGTGTTGGGTCCAGTAGGGTGCAAGTCCCGTTACGAATGAAGGGCTGCTTTAACAAGGTTTGCCATTCGATTCCTTCCTGTTGAGAGGCGATAGGGTTATCTTTGAGGCACACCACACCGATAGGATCAGAAAGCAAAGGCGTGAAGTCGATGCTCTCTTCTTCTAAATGGGAGCTATTACCGAGGGCAACATCCACCTCGCCAGAGAGTAATCTTGCTTCTACCCCTGCCGCATTATCATCAATCAAACTCACTTCTACATTCGGGTACTGCTCACAAAATGCCCCTAAAACACTAGGGATGAGTTTTGCGGCCACCGAAGGCACGCTCGCTATTCGAACTCTTCCTTGTTGTCCTGCTGCCGCTGCGCGTAAGTCATTGTCTAATGCTTTGTAAACGTTCAGAAATTGAATGATCTTGGGCAAACATATTTCTCCAAAAGGCGTCAGTGTCGATTTGTTGCCTGTTTCAAACAGAGGTTGGCCGAGTATTTTTTCCAACTCTTTTATCGAAGTCGAAAGTGCCGCTTGCGATCGATTTGCACGGTGAGATGCCGCTCTAAATCCACCTTCTTCGACCACCAAAACGAAATGTTTTAACTGTTGTAGCTTAATACTCATGACTCCGATCCTTCTCTAGCCCTTGCTATACCTTACTTTTCGCAAGGTGATAGATTTTATTTATCAAATGCACAAAATTTACCGTTAGATTTATCAGGCGTCAAGGTGCAGTATTTAACCATCTTGAAACATAGTTGTTACAAAGTTGGATAAAATCGTGAACGCACAAACTAAAAAACACCCAGTAAAAACCTCTCTTTTTGCTTCAAAAGCACCACTAGAGTGGGCAATCGTTAATAACGGCACTCTATACACTGCGCAGATTCCAATCGATGAAACGGGCGCAGTAGTAGAAGGCGGTATTGAAGCGCAAACGCGTCAGACTTTTAACAACCTTGTTCATACGTTGGAGTGTGCAGGCGAATCGATGGATTCTGTGCTGCAGGTTCTGATTTACGTGACAGACCGTGAATACCTAAAAACGGTAAACAGCGTATATGGAGAATACTTCAATGCACCTTATCCAAACCGTGCTGCGGTCGTCGTTGCAGGGTTAGCAAGAGAAGAAATGTTGGTTGAGTTCGTGGTTTACGCATCAGCCTCTCAACCTGAATAAAGATACTGTGAACTGAGGCAATTTGCGGATTAAAGCTGTTTTGAATTAAAGCGGTCTATTGATACAAGCGACTTGGTTCAGTTTTAGATACAAGATTTAAACGTAGTTACTTATATAAATTAACGTTTTATTCATTAATCAGATGGTTGCCAGACTCAACCGCAACCTAACCGTTACAAGGACAGAATGATGACTCAATTACAGAATGTTCAAGCAGAAAACGCACTTTACATTGGCGGCGAATGGCAAGCGGGTGTAAGCACCGTAGCGAACATTAACCCATCAGATATTTCTGAAAACATCGGTAACTTCGCACAAGCAAGTGCTGAACAAGTTCAACAAGCGATTTCAGCGGCAAAGCACGCTCAACCAGAGTGGGAAAAAACTCCGATTGAGCGTAAACAAGCAGTGCTTCAAGCAATTGGTGATGAGCTGATTGCACGTTGTGATGAACTGGGTACGTTACTTTCTCGTGAAGAAGGTAAGCCTTTTGCTGAAGGTCGCGGTGAGATTTACCGTGCAGGTCAGTTTTTCCAATACTTCGCGGCTGAAGTGCTTCGCCAAATTGGTGACAACGCAGATTCTGTACGCCCGGGTGTTTCTGTAGAAGTGACTCGCGAAGCGGTGGGCGTTATCGGCATTATCTCTCCTTGGAACTTCCCGACAGCAACAGCAGCTTGGAAAATTGCTCCAGCATTGGCTTTCGGTAACAGTGTTATCTGGAAACCAGCAAACCTAACACCAGCAAGTGCGGTTGCGCTTACTGAGATCATCCATCGCCAAGGTATCCCTGCAGGTACGTTTAACCTTGTATTGGGTAGCGGTTCAACGGTAGGTGATGCACTGATCAACTCTAAAGAAGTGAACGGTGTGAGCTTTACCGGTTCTGTTGACACGGGTCGTAAAGTGGCAGCGGCTACAGCGCCAAACTTCGTTCGTTGCCAACTGGAAATGGGCAGTAAGAACGCGCTGGTTATCGCTGATGATGCAGATATCCAAACCGCAGTTGAAGCAACTATTGCCGGCTCTTTCTCTGGTGCAGGTCAAAAATGTACAGCGTCTTCTCGTCTTGTTGTTATGGATAGCATCCACGACCAGTACGTTGAAGCACTGATTAAACGTATGAGCGAGCTGAAAGTGGGTCACGCATTAGAGGAAGGCGTTTTCATGGGCCCAGTTGTGGACGGAAACCAGCTTGAAGCAAACCTAGGTTGGGTTGAGAAAGCGCGTCAAAGCGGCGGTGAACTGGCATTCGGTGGCGAACGCTTGAGCATGCAACACGAAGGTTTCTACATGTCTCCAACGTTGTTCTTGAACACTAAGAACGATTGGGAAGTGAACCAAGAAGAAGTGTTCGCACCAATGGCAAGTGTGATTCGTGTCGCTGACCTAGAAGAAGCGATTGCGACAACCAACGACACTCGCTTCGGTCTAACAGGCGGCATCATTACTCAGAGCCTACGTACTAGCGCAATGTTCAAGCAACAAGCGCAGACCGGTTGTGTGATGGTCAACCTACCAACAGCAGGCACGGATTACCACGTACCGTTTGGTGGTCGTAAAGAGTCTAGCTTCGGTCCTCGTGAGCAAGGTCAATACGCGAAAGAGTTCTACACAGTGGTTAAGACGGCTTACCAACGTCCTTACTAATCCACTTTCTAAATAAGAATTGGATAGCTGAATTAACTTCCTAGCTATCCAGCTATCGAATTGGCCTGATTCACAGAGTCAGGCCAACATTCAAACCAAAGCAGCAAACGAACTTAGACAAGTGATTTAACCCATTTTTGAAAACATGTTATTTGAGCGTGTTTTCAAAACCGAGCTAGAACACTGAGCTTTCAATAGGAGTGGTTATGTACCAGCAACGGATTGTTATAGATGGATTGCAATACTGCAATTGGAACAGAGAATATTTCCAAACACTAAAGGCGAGCGGCATTACAGCAGTTCACGCTACCGCGGTTTACCACGAGACGGCTCGTGAAACCTTATCTCGCTTTGCAGAATGGAATTTAAGATTCGAGCAGAACGCAGACCTTATCATGCCGATTCACTCAATGGCTGATGTCGAGACTGCAAAAGCGACTGGCAAAGTCGGCATTTTCCTTGGTGCTCAAAACTGTTCTCCAATCGACGATGAGATCGGTCTTATCGAAGTGATGCGTAAGCAAGGTCTTTTGATCATGCAACTGACGTACAACAACCAGAGCTTATTGGCGACGGGTTGCTACGAGAAGAACGACACAGGTATTACTCGCTTTGGTAAACAAGCCATCGAAGAGATGAACCGAGTGGGCATGATCATAGATATGTCTCACAGTGCAGAGCGCTCAACACTTGAAGCTATCGACTTGTCTTCTCGTCCTATTTGTATCAGCCATGCGAACCCGACGTTTGCTCATGATGCACTACGAAATAAATCAAACGATGTAATTAAAGCTCTAACCGCACGCGGCGGCTTAATCGGATTCAGCTTGTACCCATTCCACCTACCAAACGGCAGCCAATGTACCTTGGAAGATTTCTGCCAGATGGTTGCGACTACGGCTGACATGGTCGGCGTAGAGCACCTCGGTATTGGCAGTGACCTATGCTTAAACCAACCTCAAGCCGTTCTTGAATGGATGAGAAATGGTCGTTGGTCTAAAGCAATGGACTACGGCGAAGGCTCTGCGAACAACTCAGGTTGGCCAGATGCGTTGCCTTGGTTCTGTGGTAGTGCGGGTATGGAAAACATATATAACGGATTGATGCGTCATGGTTTCAGCGAGTCTGAAGCTGGGCAAGTCTTGGGAGAAAACTGGTTTAACTTCTTGAAAGATGGCCTAGAGCCTCAAACCAAGGGTTAACGGTTTCTCGCGAGCCATCATCGAATTAGCAGCCTTCTAACAAACGTTCAATAAGCAAGTGCTGCTTAAACCAATTTCACTATTCAAAAGGAACAACGGTCTATTTCGCAACGCGGTAACCCAAACATGGATTAGCCTGCCCAACACAAAAAACAATAGGGCAGGTGTTAAATACACCCTTGTAGTCATCATTCAAATGACAGCTGCAAAGAAACCTCTGGAGTCAGAGTATGTCTGATTTAACCAATAGCGTGAAATCTTCAAGCTTAAATGCGGGTCAAGCACACACAACAATTAATGCAAAAAGCAACACAAACGAGTCTGAGTCTACGTCAGACAAATTAGGCCTATCCAACCCAGCACTTTGGTACAGCGGCGGTTTTATCGCTCTGTTCGTGGCACTTGCTCTATTTGATGGCGAGCTGTTATCAAGCCTAGTAAATACGGGCTTTGCATGGTCTGTAAAAGTATTCGGTCCTTACTGGCAAATGCTTCTTCTTCTGACTTTTCTTATTGGTCTTGGCCTGGCGGCAGGGCGAACAGGCAAGGTTATCCTAGGCGGCATCGCTAAACCTGAAATGGACGGCTTCCGTTGGATGGCGATCATCTTCTGTACGCTACTGGCAGGTGGCGGTGTATTTTGGGCAGCAGCAGAGCCTATCGCTCACTACGTTAGCCCACCACCATTGTACGGCGCACAAGAAAATGCACAGCAAGGCGCGGTGAATGCTTTATCGCAATCCTTCATGCACTGGGGTTTTCTAGCATGGGCCATTGTCGGTAGCTTAACGTCTATTGTGGTGATGCACCTTCACTACGACAAAGGCTTACCGCTTAAACCTCGTATTTTGCTTTACCCAGTTTTAGGCGAGCGAGCATTGAAAGGTCACACCGGCGCATTGATTGATGCATGTTGTATTGTCGCAGTAGCGGCGGGCACCATTGGTCCTATCGGCTTCTTAGGCTTGCAAGTGAGCTACGCACTGAACGCACTGTTTGATATTCCTGATGGCTTCACGACGCAGCTTATCATCATCCTGTTCGCTATCGTTCTATACACATTGTCGGCATTAAGTGGTCTTAACCGCGGAATGCAAATGCTAAGCCGTTACAACGTAATTTTAGCAATGTCATTGATGGTCTACATTCTGATCTTCGGCCCAACAAACTTCATTTTCAATGGCTACATCCAAGGTTTAGGCAGCATGATAGACAACTTCATCCCAATGGCAACATACCGTGGTGACGAAGGTTGGTTGAGCTGGTGGACAGTATTCTTCTGGGGTTGGTTCTTAGGTTACGGCCCAATGATGGCAATCTTCATCGCACGTATTTCACGCGGTCGTAGTATTCGCCAATTGGTATCAACCATCAGTCTTATTGCACCGTTCGTAACATGTTTCTGGTTCACCATTGTTGGCGGTTCTGGCCTTGCGTTTGAAATTGCAGACCCAGGCAGCGTAAGTAAAGCGTTCGAAGGCTTTAATTTACCTGGCGCGCTACTGGCAGTAACTCAGCAACTACCAATGCCAATGCTTATCTCTATTCTGTTCTTGATCTTGACGACGATCTTCATCGTAACGACAGGTGACTCAATGACTTACACCATCAGTGTGGTAGTCAGCGGTGAGACAGAGCCTAACGCAATTATTCGTACTTTCTGGGGTGTGATGATGGGGGTAACAGCATTGATTCTGATTTCCCTAGGTTCCGGCGGTATTTCAGCGCTGCAATCATTCATAGTTATCACAGCGGTACCGGTGTCCTTAATCTTGCTGCCATCACTTTGGAATGCGCCTCAAATCGCAATCAAGATGGCGAAAGATCAAGGCTTATAAAACATCAATGCCGGTATAAAGAAGAAAATGTAGAGATAAAGCTCTCTAAAAACTGAAGATAAACAAGGTGTGAGCCTTTGAAAGAAGGCTGATACAAGATTCCGGAAGGAAGATAAAAACCGTACTGGTGAAGATACACCGGGCGGCACGTATTTAGGTCAATCGATCTAGTCAGGACAAATAATAAGTGGCGAGTTCGCTTGCCTCGATAATATCAATAACGATTAAAAACGTGAAAGCTAACCAACATACTGTCGCTATATATGCTTCAAAAGACAGCAACGATCGGTTCTGAATGGCTAGCAAAATCCTATAACTATAAGGTGGTGAGCAAAATGGATGCACATCGTTCTACCTACACTGAATCAGCACTACGTGACGCAACGGTCGTCATGGCACCGGAAAGACTGGGTGCTATGCACCAAACACGCATCAGCTTCGTAAGAACTCTGATTCGTAAAATGGCGCAACAGCAATGGAAAGTGACTAAGCATGAGTGGCAACTAGACGCTCGAGGTTTTGGTCATGTTATCTATAAGCTAGAGACGCCAAATCATGTTTATCATTTGGTTGTTTTCTGCGATGAGATTGCAGACGACGAACGAAATGACCGTGTAATTGCTGAAAAGTGGGACGTAACGTTTGCTCTGGTTCTTGGTGATGTTGATGTCACCCTACTTGAGAGACTTCGTGCGAATGTACCGCTACAAGAAGCAGGCCGTAACCCTAACAATGTGCTTGTTTTAGCGCGTGCCAACAAAAGTGTACGAGTGTTTGAACATATTGTTAGTCACTTGGCTAAAGGTGTTCAACCAACGCCAAAAGAGCTAGCGGAAGTTGGCTACATCCTACGAACCACAGCGGTTTATGGTAATGGTAAGTTTGGTATTGCTGACTTTAAAATCTTGGAAAAGAATCCAGATTTTAATCAATCGTTCAGTGCTCAAATGTGTGCTGTTTATATGCTGCGTGAGTTCAGCCTAGATTGGGTTCATTACCTAGCGGAGCAACAGGGCGGTGAACAAGCGACTACCTTGCATAGAGGATTACAGCGTTACCTTGGTGTTGGTAATGCGACTGGTTTAGGCATGGCGCCATACCTTATTAACCACCCAAGTATTGTCGATCAATGGATGACAACCCGTGAACATGCATTGGCGGACGTGTTGGCTAGTCAGACCGATACGGCGTTGATCGAGCCACTACGTAGATACGTTAAAAAAGCGATTTGTCATTTAGAACAAGTTGTTACCATCAATGAAAACCAGCAAGAGTTGAACAAAACCGCTGTTGATGAGTTAAAACACGCAGAACAGTCACTAGAAGCTTCTGTAAACCATTGCGATACATGGGCGCAGTTAGTTGAACAATCTAAGCACATGAGTATGGAAGCCCAAGAAATCCTTATCTCATGCTTGATGGAATTGTACCCAGAATTAGTGGACGCCCATCAAGAGCAAATGAATTGTAGCGAAACACTCTCGCTTCCTAGTGGCAAAAAGATCCAAGACCTATTGGTTGTGTTAGAAGAAAAGTACCGTTGGGCGATCACGACTGACTTTACGAAAGCAGAAAATAACTACTGGTTCTGGTATCGCTCTCAGGACAAAGAAGAGCCAAGGCTCGGTGTTCGAGGAGAAGAAATTGGTGAAGAGCGTGAGCTGCCATTAGATATTGGTCGTCAAGCTTACCGTCTGTACCACTCCTTATTACAGTTCACACCAGAGCTTTCTCTAGCAGAGTTCTTGGTAAAACAACCGCAGCATCGTGCCATTGCGCGCCGTGTGTGGACGTTAGGTAACAAGGCGATGGGCGACATTCAAATGAACGTGCTGCACCAAGACTCGCCACCAATGCATTTGCTGCGTTGTAAGCTAGCGATGTTTGGAGCGACTAAGTTTGATCCTCGCTCAGACCGTTGGGTACGAGTGACGTTTTTCCAAGGTGCACCGTTGCTTGATGAAATTCATCAGGACGAATGGGTGTTCCCAATCTTACCAAGTGAAGCGGAGATCGCTGACTCAAATAAAGTTCCTACACATATCAACGCTCAACATGGAGGTAAATCGTTATGATCGTTTCTCACAATGAACTGGTAGCGGCCGTTAATAAAGCCTTTCTGGGTATGCGTCGTACATGTGGTGAAGCCGATGTGATAGCGAACATGGTGGCAGATTTACAAATGGTTGGCTTGGATGGTGTTCGTCATTTTAACAATGCGAGCAACTTTATGGGGCTAGAAGACGATTGCCCTGTAGACATCCAAGTGACAAGCGACAACACAGTTGAAGTGGACCTGCACAAGGCGAGCTTAGCGTGTCATCTTCCTGTGGTGATGGATTACGCCATTGAAAAAATGGTCGGTAAAAAGACGCTGAAAATCGAGCTAAACAACTGCCATAACCGTTGGTTAGCGTACAGTGAGCTTGTAAAACTCGCAGCGAAAGGCATCGCGTGTACTGCACGTTGGGACAATGGCTCAAACCCTAAGAGCACCTTGTATGTGCTTAACCGTGGTTGCGTTGCACCAGAACTGTTTTTATCAGATTCGCCACTGACATCGGACGATCATATCCACAATATGACCATCGAGCTTTCCGTCCAGGATTTCGATATCGAACGTTTGTCAGATGGCTACCAAACACACATTGAATCGGAAGCGCTTTTTAAAACTCAAGAGAAGGCGTGGAACGAGGGCATTGAAGTTGACGATGGAGAGTGGGGCGCGTTGAAAGAAACGGCGACGGCTATCCTTGTTGAAAACAGCCAACGTTCAATTCAAGGTGCAGGTGAGCTCGAGGCTTCTTAGCTTTGTTTTATAGAGCTATAAGTTACAGAAGCTCAGTTTATAGATCTTTGGCTTATAGAAACTAAACCTTTAAAGCCTGAGCTTGTTCAACCTAAAAACCTCATTTACAACAGATAAAACCAAAGAGCTTAACGTATCCTCACCTCGTTAAGCTCTTTTTATTTGTGTCCCACTTTTGTTCTTCTTCTCAATAGATCACATCTTAAACTCTCTGTTTTGACACAAGTTGTTACGCGTTGAAGGTAAATTAAGCAATTAGATGAAGTACCTTCACATTCAGGTTCAACAAACGGTTTCATTTACAAGCTAGTATGCGTATCTTGCTAACTACGGTGCCAAAGGGTGCCATTTTTATTCGTACCAATGACTTTAGAATCAGATAAAAAGGAATGAAGCGTGCAAGCTAACTTTATTGATGGAACCACCCTGTACCGTCAGCACTCTTTCGAGTTGCCACTTGATTATCAAGCCAAAGATGGACAACAGATCCAAGTCTTCGCACGTGAGCTGGTTGATCTCGCTAAAGATGAGCAAGAGCTGCCGTGGTTGATCTACTTTCAAGGCGGCCCAGGTTTTCCTTCTCCACGGGTGAGTGGTCAATCGGGTTGGCTAAAGCGTGCATTACAAAACTACCGTGTTCTGCTTCTAGACCAACGTGGTACTGGCAACAGCACGGTTATCAGCCATGAAACTTTGGCGCATTTGTCTCCAGAACAACAAGTCGAACACTTAACGCATTTCAGAGCGGATAACATCGTTCGTGACGCTGAAGCGATTCGTGAACAGTTTGGTATTAAGCAATGGTCGACGATTGGTCAAAGCTTTGGTGGCTTCTGTACACTGAGCTATTTGTCACTGTTCCCACAGAGCTTGCAGCGTTGTTATGTGACGGGCGGCATTCCTTCTATTGAACGAGAAGCTGACGATGTTTATCGTGCGACTTACAAGCGTGTAGAAGACAAAAACAGAGCTTTCTTTGCTCAGTTCCCACAAGCACAAGCTATGTGTCGCGAGATCTCTGATTACCTGCTCAACAACGATGTGAGACTGCCAAACGGTCAGGTGTTCACAGTTGAACAGTTCCAGCTAATAGGTATTAATCTTGGTGGCGGCGAAGCAAACCTTCCAATGTATTTCACACTGGAGAGTGCGTTTGTTGAAGTGAACGGTAACAGACAGCTGAGCTACAGCTTCCTAAATCAAATGCAGCAAGAGCAGGGTTACTTAACTAACCCAATTTACGCAATCTTGCATGAATCGATTTACTGTCAAGGTACAGCGTCTAACTGGTCTGCACATCGTGTTCGTGAGCAGTACCCACACTTCAACTACCAATCGGGCAGTGAGTTCTGGTTTACTGGTGAAATGGTGTACCCATGGATGTTCGACCAACTTGAAACGCTAAAGCCACTGCGTGAAGCCGCGAACATGTTGGCTGAAAAGTCGGACTGGGGCACTTTGTACAACGCAGAGCAGTTGAGCAAGAATACAGTGCCAATGGCGTGTGCCGTTTACGCCGATGACATGTACGTTGAGTTGGATTACAGCCGTGAAACATTGGCGAACATTCCTAACTCGAAAGCGTGGATCACCAATGAATATGAACACAATGGCTTGCGAGTAGACGGCGAAAGGATTGTCGATAAATTGATGACGATGGTTGAAGCGTTAGAAAATCTGCCAAAGTAATCAAGCTATTTGCACTAGAAACAAGATGCGTTAGAAGCTTTCTACTTTAGAAACTATCTACGTTAGAAATACGATACGCCAGAAACAAGAAAACGCTGCACCCATGCAGCGTTTTTTTATGTCATCGAACTATTCGATTTAAGGAACTAGGAGGGGTAGCCCTTGAAGCCATTAAGGTTGGATGACGATATCTTGATTTTCAGTGGTCGATAAGCTGGCGCGGTTCTGTTCGATAAGCTGAGCCGCATAAGAGGGAGTTACAGCTTGAATTTCGCCTTTTGAACGAATCGTTAATGCTTCCCACGCATGATCACGGTATTTGCCTGTTTGTGTATATTCAATAAGTACTCTCATGATTCTTCCATCCGATGTGTGGTTAACGTGCTACTAACATTAGCGCCATTATTGTGGTTACACACCTGTTAAAAATGGAACATAAGATTAACCAAATGAGAATGCGTGTAACTTGAAAAACAGACCCAACTGCACTTATCTTCTTAACCGCGTTTATCGCAACTAACCGTATTTATCGCAACTAACAGCATTTATCGTAACCAACCTTACTTATCGTAAATAGCGTCCATAAAAAAACGCTGCACAATGGCAGCGTTAAAGTTGAGATAGGTTGAAGATTGCTTAGCTGTTTTCTAAGCCAACAATCTTGCGTGCAGACATCACTGCACTATCCAAATCGGTCAATCTACCAGCACTTGCTGGACCAAGAACTGATGAATACAAAGCCAACTGCTTCTCAAATGATAAATCTAATTGGTTATATAGATTTTGGCGGATTTGAGCGTGTTGCTGAGGCTTTGCGCTCGACAGGCCTTCCAACGTATCGTAGATGAGTGTAGTTGTATCCATAACTGTCCTTAGTACATCTTTAGAAAATTTTGCATATTATGCACTTGGTGTCATCTTTGTTCTGCGAGATTGATCGCATTATGTGCAGCTCTGCTTAATTGTGTAATCAGTTAGTTACAATTGTGTTGTACGGCAAAGTATCGAAAACTTGGGTTTGGGCAAAAGAAAAGGAGACACAGTGGTCTCCTTTTGGCTTGTTAGGCAAACATAAAAGTTACGTGCTGTTCGCTGCTTGTTGGGCCAATCGGCTACGCACAGCTACAGCGCCTATCGTATGTTAATGTTCTTATCTCGATTTTCGTACATTTCAGGTGTGGTGTGTAATCCACCTGCATAGCCTGCTGCTTCAAGTGTTTCTCTTACCTCTCGAACATGCTCAGCCGTGACCGGTTCATTTCTGTCGCCAAGGTTTAAACGCACAAACGTGATTAACTCAGCTAAGCGTTGATCCGACAGTACATCCTCAAAACTTGCCATTGGCATGAAATTTCTGTCTTTGTCGAGATAGGTGGGTTGCAAGCCGCGCACCGTTACCGCAATGGTATTGAATGGGTCGCTGTGCATGATAATACCGTTGTTCAACAGAGTAGGGGCGATTGGATCGCGACCTTTACCATCGTCACCATGACAGGCCCCACAGGTCTGACGATACGTGGTGTAGATTTCACTGGCATACGCAGCTTCATCAAACCCTTTAGGCTGTAACTGAACGGCATCACTGGCAATGGTGTTGTTGATGTCTCCACTGAGTAGGTAATAGGACATCGACTCAATATCTTCACGCGTCATCAAGCTTAGGCTGTTTTTCACTACATCAGCCATACCCGCAAAAGCGGTGCCTTTGTCTGAATGTCCTGTGTGTAAAAAGTCTGTGAGTGTTGCTTCATCCCAACCATCGATATAGAGCTCATTGGCTGTAATATCAGGCGCGTTCCAACCGTCGATCAAGTTACCTTGGAAAATACGTTCTGGTATCAGTGCTTGGGCAATATTTCGAGGTGTATGGCACTCCGAACAGTGACCAAGTCCTGCGACCCAATATTTGCCTTGTTGCCACTTATCGACATCCTCAATTTCTCCTTTGAGCTCTTCTGGTACTTCATAATCAATAGGGTCTGTATCCATAAATACGATGTTCCAGCCAAGCAAACCTAAGCGAATATTGGATGGAAACATCATGCTGTTGTCATCATTGCGTCGTGGCACGGCAGTGATTGACTGCATGTATTCCCACAAATCGACCATGTCTTGGTCGGTGAGGTATTGATAAGAGGTGTAGGGCATTGCAGGGTACAGGTAACCATTCTTACCTTTACCTGCAACTAACGCAGCTCGGAAATCGTCGAAGTCATAAGTCCCAATACCTTCGGTAGTGTGTGGCGTTATGTTGGTTGAATACACGGTGCCGAAGGGGGTGACAAAGGGTAGGCCGCCAGCAAAGGGTTCGCCACCTTCTGCACTATGACAAGCCACACAGTCACCGGCATAAGCGAGATATTCTCCGCGCTCAACAGATGATGCTTTCAAACTCGCGAGCCGTTGTTGCTCTACGTCACCAGCGTGTCGGATATAAGCCCCAAGCGCGAGTATCTCGTTCTCACTGAGCTGCTCATCAAACGCAGGCATTAGGTTGTTCAAACCGTAATTGATGGTGTGCTGAATCTCTTCAATACTCCCTCCGTGAAGCCAGATATCATCGGAAAGATCAGGTACGCCAATCGCTGGGTTAGCGACAGCACCATCGGCATGACAAGACGAACAGTATTGGACGAACAAGGTTTTACCGAGCTCGACTTTAATCTCCGGCACATCGGTATGACGTTGGTTGAGGGAGGCTAGATAGTAGGAGACTTTTGCCACCTCGTCTGGGCGCATGATTTCACTCCAACCCGGCATCGCTCCATTTCGCCCTTTGGCAATCGAATGGATCACAGCTTCATCACTACCACCATAAAGCCACTCTTGGTCTATCAGATTAGGAAAGTGCTTTTGTCCCTGTGCGTTATCTCGGTGACAAGCGGCACAGTGAGTTTGGAACAGAATCCTACCGCTGTTCACGATCTCTGGGACGGCAGCCAATCCCTCTAACGTAGTTTCGCTGGTTTGTGCAAATTGCTCATTGAGAGTGGTGGATGGTGAACTGAGCTTATCATCGCTTTGTTCCCAATCGACTAACCCTTCCCATTCGCCAAGCCCGGGGTAGAGCACCAAATAGCCTGCAGATAAAAGAAATGCGACCGCATAGCTTACAAATAACAGCTTAGGTGGAGGCGCATCTTTCTCTTCAATCTCATCAAAGGTGCCAATGGTGTGGTCGTGATCGGCCTTGTGATTGCTACGCCAGTATTTAACGATAACCGATACCATCAGAACAAAGAATATTAAGGTTAAGAGTACCGCCCATAGATTCCAGAATGTGCTCATTGTGATACCTCCTGTGACGTATCTTTACCCAGGCTTTGTAAATATCGAATCAGCGCTTCACCTTTGGTTTTGCCTCTTACTTGCAAACGGGCATCACCAATTTCTTGATCGGTATAAGGCACACCTAAGGTACGTAACACTTCCATTTTGGCGCTAATATCATCGCCAGTCAGAGTCTGCTCAAATAGCCACGGGTAAGAGGGCATGATCGAGGTCGGTACGACTTTTCGAGGGTCAATTAAGTGAATAGCATGCCATTGGTCAGAATACTTTCTACCTAAGTTAGTGAGGTCAGGACCAGTACGTTTAGAGCCCCACAAGTTAGGAAACTCATAGATATCGTCTGCTTCTTGGTTCGGGCGACCATTACGCTTCACTTCTGGCTCTAGAGGGCGAACCATTTGTGTGTGACAAACATGGCAGCCTTCACTGATGTATATGTCTCGGCCTGCTAACTCAATCGGTGTGAGAGGCATCGCTAAGCTGCCTTTGGCAATATCATCGCCACGGACAATGCTTGGCACTACCCAGACCAATAAAGAGAAGGAGGCCACGACAACAGTGGTCAAAATTAAAATGACGATTGAATGTGTAAAGTCTTTACTCATCATTTAAGCTCCTTCATTAACAGTGTGTTTAGCATCATTTGTTACGGGCATACGAACCGTTTTGTACAAGTTGACAGCCATTAAGAACAATCCAAGTACAAACAGCGCGCCACCAAAGAAACGCATGAATAGCCAAGGTGCTTTAAAGTCCATAGCTTCTACAAAACTGTAAATCAGTTCGCCATTTTCATTTTGAGCGAGCCACATATATCCCTCGCCGATGCCTGCGATCCAAAGTGCTATTGCATAGACGGCGACGCCAGCATGAGCAAGCCAAAAGTGCCATTTAATCAGTCGTCGTGACCATAGATCGGTTTGGCCCCATAAGCGTGGAATGAAGTAGTAAAAAACCGCTATCCCTGACATCCCAACCCATCCGAGAGCCGCGGAATGTACGTGCCCGATGATCCATTCGGTGTTGTGTGCCACCATGTTGAACCAGCGAATAGCGAGTAGCGGACCTTCGAATGTTGCCAAGCAGTAGTAAAGAATCGCTGAGAAAAAGAATAAAAGAATGTAGTCGGACTTCAGCTTTTCTTTATTTTGTAGGAGGGTCATTGCGCTATTGAACGCGCCTGCCCAAGAAGGGAGCCACAGGATCAAAGACATAACGATGCCGATGTTCTGAATCCAGATGGGAACAGAAGAATAAACCAAATGGTGCGTTCCGGCCCACGTGTAAAAGCCGACCAAGCCCCAGAAATGGATCACAGACAAACGGTACGAGTAGATAGGTCGATCCGCCGCTTTGGGTATGAAATAGTAGTTCATGCCAATCACACCAGCGGTCAGCAAGAAACCGACGGCATTATGTCCCCACCACCATTGAACAATCGCATCTTGAGCGCCTGCAAACACAGAGTAGGACTTCATCGCCAACACAGGCATCGCGAGGTTGTTCACGATGAAAATCATTGCAACGACGATAATGAATGCAGCAAAGAACCAGTTAGCCACAAAGATATGGCTGACCTTTCGTTTAGCAAGGGTGCCAAAGAACAACACCGCGTACAGCACCCAAACCAACACAATCATCAAGTCGATTGGCCATTCAAGCTCCGCATACTCTTTTGAGGTAGTGTGGCCTGCGGGTAAGGAAATGACCGCAAGTAACAGGATGAATTGCCAGCCCCAAAATACCATCCATGAAAGGCTTTTGTTGAACAAGTCACAATGGCCTGTTCGCTGGGCAATGTACAAAGACGTCCCCATCAAGATATTCACGACGAAGCCGTAAATT
The DNA here is from genome assembly GCF_041467715.1 of Vibrio sp. 10N.247.311.14. Taxonomy (NCBI): domain Bacteria; kingdom Pseudomonadati; phylum Pseudomonadota; class Gammaproteobacteria; order Vibrionales; family Vibrionaceae; genus Vibrio; species Vibrio sp. 10N.247.311.14. The sequence continues at coordinate 41,058 of NZ_JBFSVE010000017.1, read as the reverse complement.
ACTCCAGAGGTATGTAGCGGACGCAGTCGACCAAATTGGAAATACTGAGAATCAAAGTTTAAGACTGGCCAATATAATTGCGCGGCGAGAATCACGCCGATGATCATACCTACAATCGCCCACACTAAGGATGCAATGATGAAGTACTTCACGACCTTAATGCTGTATTGCGTTGTCACTTGTTCCATAACAAGGCTCCTTGCCTAGAGGTTTTGAATCGCTGACTTAATTTGAATCGCTGAGCGAGCCTGCTTCGTTGCCGAGCACAGAATAGAAATAGGAAATGTCACGGATGTCTTGGTCTGAGAGCGTGTCGGCTTGTTGTTGCATGAGAATCGCTAAGCCACTGGTTCTTTCTCGAGTCTGGTAATCTTTCAATGAAGAGATGAGATAACCCACTTTTTGACCGCGAAGGTTCGGGTAGGGATCTTGTGTTGAGATGCCATCAGCGCCATGACAGGTCATACACACTTTAGCTTTTTGTTTACCTAATTCGAATTGTTCTTGATTAACTTCAGCAGAAACAGGAAACATGACCAGCGTCATTACTAGGGTAGAAAGTGTCGCCATGGGGTTAAATTTTTTTATATTCAAACTCATTCTCGATTCCCTTGATTATGAAATGAGTAAGCTTTCTAAGATCAATACACGAGATCAATTGGTGGAGAAGAAACGACTGGAACTCGTTATTAGGTCTCTTAAAGCTGCTTACGTTCGATTAAAGGTTATGCAGCAACCAGCATTCTCGCTACTTACTTACTCATATTTATTGTTAATTTTGTTGTTTGATACGTATTCATAAGGCTGATTGGTTTACTTACGCAGAGTAAAATACGAGTTTTTCTTACTAACCAGTCGAGAAGAAATACGTCAAGCGGGTAGGGAGCGCTGAACGAGAGCGGTGATGGAAGAGACAGAGAAACGGCGAAGTTATTGAAAAACAGCGAGGTGTAGGAGCATTCGGAATAAAGTGATACCAATCAATCTGAGTGGTATCGGTACAAGTTAAATGGTCAATTTATACTAGACTCAATTTAGTGACCTTTTAAATGGAGTTTAGAATGAGAACTGTATTCTTGTTGATGCTTTGGCTTTGCTCGTTTTCGATTTTTGCAGCCTCAGAGTTAACGGTTTTCGACCACTCCGGGCAAAAGCATGGTTTTAGTAGAGAGCAACTCCTGTCACTTCCTCAAAAAGAAATTACTACCACCTTGCCTTGGGTCGAGGGTCTGACCGTTTATAGTGGCGTGACGTTACAAACGGTGCTTGGAAATATGGATTTACCGATATCATCACAAGTTACTTTTGTGGCATTGAATGACTATAAAATTGCGGTGCCCAAAGAAGATTTTGATACCTATGAACCCATCATTGCGATTAAAAAGAATGGTGAGTTTATGTCTGTGAGAGAAAAAGGCCCGTTTTGGTTGATTTACCCACTCTCTGCGAACCCTGAAACTAATACCCCTGATTTCCATGCCAAGATGATTTGGCAGATTCGTGATATTCATCTGTAGAGGCTAATTATGAAGAAGCTGTTGTCTATGGCTGCAATCAAAGTCGTTGTTTTGTCTTTGGCCGTGGTTGTTCTATCCGTCAATATCTACAGCGTTACTCGAATTAATGACATCAACAAGAGCTTTTCTAATCGCCAAAATGAGGCCACTTGGTTTGTTTTTCAACTCGTCAAAGAGTATGCAAACTTCTTGATGGTTAGCCATGCAAAGACGATTGATTATGATGAACTTTGGTTGGCATATGACATTACTTGGAGTCGTTTTGATATTCTGATCAACAGCACTGAATCGTCCAATTTTATTCGCTCAGCAAACTTTAAACCGTACTTTACCGCAGAGTTTGAAAAGTTTAAGTCGTTAGAATCCTCAATTAAGTTGGTGAATCAAGGCGCTTTGCCTAAGGAATCACTGCAGAAGAAAATTGATATTTGTTACAACACGCTGGTCGAATTTATTAACGAAAAGTTTCGACTCCAAAGCCCGGTTATTGAAGAAAACACCACAATGGTCGACAAGTTGGTGATGATGCATCAGATAAGCAGCGTATTTCTGGTGTTGCTACTGCTTGTGACAGGAGCGATTTTTTACGTCGACTTTGCAATCAAACGAAAACTTCATTCTACCGACTTCATTACTGGCTTTCGCAATCGAGTCTCGCTCATGCAGTTTGTTAAGAACAGCTATCCAACAAACGGTAATTTCGACCTTTACTTTGTAAGAATCAGAAACCTTAGTGAGATAAACCAAAAGTATGGACTTGAATATGGAGACTTGGTGGTGAGTTCAGCTGCTAAGTCCCTGACGGCAAAGGTACCGGAAAGTACTATCTCGTTTCGTAGTAGTGGCAGTCAGTTTCTATTCTTCATTCCTGAGCAATTGTACACAAGTGATGAGATACAGGAAAAATTCAATGACGTGCTTAAGGATTATATCTCTGCGGGGAATTTAGAATTGATGATTGACGCTGTAGTCAGGCATAAGAAGAACATCAGCTCTAAAGATATGATGGAGCTACTAACGACGATGCAGAGTTAATCCCCGCATCAGCGATAAGTTAGATCATTAGGTTTTGTTGACTGTACGCTCACCATTCTCCCGCTTCACTATCATGGCTTTTGCCATTCTTTATTTGCCTCCTCATTCAATGTGCAGCCAATAGAGAGCTCCTGCTCTGATGAAGATAGTTCTACTACTAGTTATAGCTATAGTGGCTTTCCGCGCTTGAATAGGAAGAGAGGCTTTGAGGTTTAGGTTTAAGGTTACTGCTTTTGAGTGAGTGCAACGATTCGCTCGTTAGATCTCGAACTGCTAACAGACTGCGGGTTTAAAATTGCTTGCGGGTTATGGTTTCGAACAAACTCGATGAATTCCAGATAAGTGAGTGGCTGACTGAAGAAGTAGCCTTGTATTAGGTTACAGTTGGCTTTTCTGAGGTAATGATACTGTTCTATCGACTCAACACCTTCTCCGACGACTAGCGTGTCACAAGAGTGGCCTAAGTTAACCATAGATTCGACCATCTTGCGGTCGGCCTTGTCGTCTACCATGTTATCGATAAAGCTCTTATCAATTTTGAGCTCATCCACAGGGTAGTGGAGAAGTTGGTTAAACGCTGTGTAGCCCGTACCAAAATCGTCAAGGGAGACCTTTAAACCTAAGCTTCTGAGGCTCTCGATAGTCTGCACCGTAAGCTTGGTACTTTTCACGTAACTGGTCTCGGTAATCTCTATAATAATGTTGCCAGGTGGCACTTGATAACGTTCGAGTACTTTACGGATATTGTCGGCAAAATTACGGTTGTAGAGCTCCATCGCCGAGATATTAATTGACAGAGTGCCCTTGTATTTATGAAGTTCTGAAAGCTCTTTATAGCTTTTGATCGCGGTGCCAATGACCCACATGTCGAGCCTGGCAATAAGGTTACTCTTTTCTGCAACTGGGATAAATTCTTCTGGTCCCGCATCGATATCGAATAAGGCTGGGCAACGAATCAGGCACTCCGCGCCATCTATCTGAAGTGTCTTGGCGTTAAAAATAGGCATAAAGCGAAGTTCAAAGTTGTCACTTTCGCAGCACTCTAAGAGTCTTTTCTCTACAACGTCATGGCGTTCCAAGGTATGTAACAACTCTTCGCCATAAACAATATGACTTTCGCCATCACTATGAGACTTCGCATTAGCTAACATTTCATCGATGCACCGGTGCCAAATCTCATCGAACTTTGGCGTGTCGAGCGGTAAAACACCTGTTGCGAGTGATAATCGAAACCCATAGTAGTCAAGGAAGGTGGTGCCGGTCAGCGTATTGTTGATGTTCTCAATTTCTTCGTTTATCACTTGGTTCTTACCCATCTCCAAGATCGCGATAAACTGATTCCCTCCCAGTCTGGCTAAAGAGTAATCACTGCAACTAAAGCCCAAAGAGGCTTGTTGGTTTTGTAGTGTCTCTTTCAGTGCTTTAGCTAAGCTTATCAGTACATTATCACCAACTTTTGCCCCGTAGAGATCGTTAATTTTACGAAAATCGATGATGTCCCAACAAACCACATAGCAGTGTGGGCTCATCGAGCTTTTTAGTCGTACATCAAGGTGTCTGATGAAAGAGCGTCGGTTAGCTAGCTTGGTGAGTTGGTCGAATTCGGCTTCGAACTTCAACTCTGTTAATGAGTCTATGTACGCGTTCTTTAAACCATCAATTTCACTTTGCCCTGATGAGCGTTTGAAGTATCTAAGTTTGAGCCCGCCGATCGATATCTCTTGAAGTAAGTCTTTAAGCGGTCGCACGAGTTGGTAACGTACCACTAAATGTACGATCAACATGATCGTAAAGAGAGTACCAAAGCCACCTAACAAGGTTTGTTTAGCGATGATGGCTTTCTCATGGTTGAACTTTTGTTCTCGAATATTTACTTGCGCGATGAGATGTCGGCTGGTCATCTGCACATTGATATTATCTTGGGTTTGCTCAATTGATTTGATAACGAATTGGGTATTTTCAATGTTGGCAGCGTCTGAGGATGGCTCGATTAAGAACTGAATATTGTCATCGTCATTGTATTTGATTAGCAGGCTAGAGAGTTGCATCAGAGGCCCATCAGCAATCAAGATGTAGCGATTTAAACTGTTACTTGCACGTTTGTCTTGAGGAAGGAGGTAAGGGTCAATTGCTGCAACATACGAGTATCTGAGCTCTCCACTGATCGAGATATAAGAGAAGCCTTCGTAGGAGAGTTCATTTTTGCTTATTAACGAGGTGTATATATCGAAGACTCTTTCGTAAATCTTGTCAGGGATCTTTAGCCCCTCGAAAGGATCGGCTCTGAGAGTCGAAAGCGTTAATTTGAACTTAGGGTCCACGATATAAACATTGCGTTGCCCAAATTGATTGACGTGATTCTGGCTTAATACTCGGAGTACTCGTTTTTCCAATAGCGATAGAGTCGTGTAGTCGCCAGGATTTTGAATGTAGCGGAGGAACTGCAACGAAGAACCGATATCTTTAACTAGTAAGGACAAGCCGAGCTGCTCGTATTCCGCCGCGACTAAAGCGGTGTTCACATCAGATTGCACCTTGTCCAAATACATGTGCTTAGCATGATTTGATGCGAAGTTGTACATCACGATTCCTGCTATCAGGAGCACAAATGTCAGCGTTGGTAAAAGTACAAAATAGAGCTTCTTCAATACTGGCATGAGTTATCTCAAACTGTCGACAATACGATTGCGAATTTGAATGCTACTCGGTTCTAACGGCTGATAAAGGTAGCTGCGATCTAATACTTCTTTATTCGGGAAAAGCTCGGGATCGTTTTGATACTCCTGAGAAGTGAGTGCTTTTGCTTTTGAACTTGGCGTTGCAAACCATGAATCCATTGCGTTTTGAGCGGCGATTTCGGGTTGCGATAAGAAGGAGAGAATCGTGGTTGCCTGTGGAGATCGCTCTCCGTTGTTAATTGCAGCCATACACTCTAACCATAAGGTTGTTCCTTCTAGAGGCACTGTGTAGGCCCAAGATGCCTCAGGTTCGGCATCATTAAGCACATAGCTGTCACCTGAGTATCCGTAGGCGAGGTCGATGTTGGCTAAGTGTTCGGGATGACGAATATAATCGACAACGTATTCATTACTTTCAAGGTGAGGCTTCTGTGCTTGTAGCGTTTTGTAAGCGACTCGAAGTTCTTGTTCGTTGTTGGTAAACGGCTCAAATTGATTCATCAGAAGCGCAGCACTCACCAAATCCGTAGGCTCATAATACATGCTGATTCGGCCGCTGGTTTTGGTTTCAGGGTCTAGAAGAGCGCCCCAAGACTTGGGAGTCTCAACTTTTCCGCTTCGGTATAAGATGCCGGATGTCCCCCAAGCGTAGGGGATTCCATATTCGCCACACCCATCCACCCATCTTGAGTCAAAGTTGCTTGAAAGGGATTGCTGCAAGTCGCTCAGGTTGTGGAATAAGTTCTGTTTAGCCAGCGCTTTCAGTTTAATACTTTCAATGACAACCAATTCAAACGCACCTCGTCGTTCACTCAATAGCACTTCATCACGAATGGACTCGTCAGAAAAATATTGCTGCTTTAGTGAGATGCCGTAGGTATCACTCAACTGGGTAACGACGCTGTCAGATAAAAATTCATCCCAATTGTAGAGATAAATATCATGCTGCTGGCCAAATACAGGGCTAGCCAAAAAGGATGTTGACGCAAGTATTGATACGCAAAACGCTTTCACTGACGGATTCCCTTTCGTACGTGATAACTAAATCGTAGCCCAAAATTTGCAACATGATTCAAATTTAGGCACTTAATTTAACTTCAACTTCATGCATTTCATGCAAATAGCAACTTGCTACTCCTACTTGATACCGAACCTTTATCGTGTGAGGCAAGGATGACTCCGTCGTATCGTATTCAACACAAGTACGTATTCCAGTTTATTGTCCGTGAATGGATTATTTAAATTAATATTCATCATAATATCCATTCTTACAAGTTATTATGCAAATATTAAGCATTAAATAATGATGCGGTGATTACCTTTTTCGGGTTTTCGCTCGTATTAATCGTCGTTATTCCTTTGTTTTGCCATCGCGATTTACTCTTATGTTCAATGTTCTTTTATCCCTAAAAACACTTCTATAACGTTTTGTTTATCATTTGTTTCGTTTCTCAATAAGTATCGATAAAGTTGTTGCTAAAGACTTGTAGCACAAGGTGATTGTGCTTATTGTGGGCAGCAATATCTAGGTTATGTCCCAACGAGCCATGATTGCCGGTTTGGGAAATGTTGTGCATTTAGGAGCCATTGTGGATTTAGAGATATATCAAGTAGATTCGTTTACAACTCAAGCGTTTAAAGGGAACCCTGCCGGGGTCTGTATCTCCAAAGAGCCGTTGGATGAGTCGTTAATGTTTTCAATCGCTGAAGAGATGGCGGTATCTGAAACGGCTTTTCTCGCGCTTAACACTATGACGCTTAAATGGTTCACTCCCGAAGTCGAAGTGAAGCTGTGTGGACATGGCACACTGGCAACGGTTCATGTGATGAAAGAACAAGGACTGCTTGAGACAGGTGATAAGGTCGTGTTTAACACCTTATCTGGGGAATTATCTGCCGCCGTTTGTGAATCGTCTATCGAGCTTGATTTTCCTAGTACACAGCTATCATTGCGTTCTGAACCCAACCTCACGCTGCTTGAACACCTAGGTTTAGATCCGCATCAAGTAGTTTCATTCAGAGAATTTGACTCTAAGCAGTTAATCGAAGTTTCCAACGAACAAGTGTTATTGGAGCTTTCACCAAACTTTGATGCGTTAAAAGGTATTCAAGGGCGAGGTGTAGTGGTGACAGCATTGGCAGCAAATACGGAACTTGATTTTGTTTCTCGCTACTTTGCACCTTGGGTTGGGGTTAATGAAGATCCTGTGACTGGCTCGGCACATTGCGCATTGACGCAGCACTGGGCAGAAAAGCTCAACAAAAGCAGTTTCAGTGCTTATCAGGCGTCTCGTCGTGGTGGTTATCTGTCGACAGAGCTCTCAGCTAATGGGCGAATAAAGTTAATCGGTTCTGCGACCACTGTGATTAGTGGCGTGTTGAAGCTTTAGATCTCTATAGAAGTTTTAGAGCGCTGTTTGACCTGTATCGTTGGAACCGCCTAGTACGTTTTATTCGACTGTTCACAGTTAAAAGAGGCGGCTAGGGCGTAATGTATTATTGAAGGAATCACCGTGTCTGCCTTTTATCTTTCCCAAGTATTAGTCGCGATAGCCATTTGTTTTGATCTTCTGTCATTCCAATTCAAGGAAAGGAAGAAAATCGTCACTTGTCTGTTCTTTGCTGGCGTTCTTATTTCGAGTCACTTTATCCTTCTTGAACAGTGGACAGCGGCAAGCTTAATGACGATTGCCACGATTCGCTATTTGACGAGCGCATTTTCTACCTCGTCTAAGTTTAAATATTTGTTTTGTTCGATGTCGGTGGTCGCAACCGCAGTGACTTACTCGGGGCTAACCAGCATATTGAGTTGCTTTGCCTCCGTATTTCAAACCTTTGCAGCCTTCAATAAAGATGACCGTCGATTAAGAGAATTGATGATCATCGGAACCAGCTTTTGGTTGATTCACAATTACTTAGTTGGTTCGCCAACAGCGGTTGTTATGGAGGCGCTGTTTATCTGCAGTAACTTGGTGGGCTATTACCGTTTTTACTTCAGAAAGAGTGCCACTGCTTAGGTTTACAACTGAAGCTAAGGCCCAAATTATTAATCAATTCAATACTAGCTAGGAGAGCTTGATGCCAAACATTTACAATGATGTTCCTTCATCAATACCCAATGAAATATTCAATGACCTGATTGCCAACGACAACATTCGAATCGAGAGAATACTCTCATATGGTCACAGTTCTCCTGAAGAGGGTTGGTACGATCAAGATGAGCATGAGTGGGTGATGGTGATCGATGGGCAAGGGGTGATTGAGTTTGAAGATGGTCGCATTGTTACCTTGTCTAAAGGGGATTATCTCAATATTTCCGCAGGTGAAAAACACAAGGTGCTGAGGACGGATAAAGATGCGGTGACGATCTGGCTCGCTGTGTTTTATCGTTGATATCTTGCTCTAAAGCTGAGGCTGTTAGGTTATAAAGCTTGCTGATTCAGCTGTTTATTTTCACCTCAGAAAGGACTTAAGACAAAAAGGAGTATGTTGTGATTAGAATTCGAAACTATCAAGCGAATGATGACAAAGCACTGTGGGAGATCTTCTTTCATACGGTACGTAACGTGAATGTTCGAGATTATTCTCAACAGCAAGTCGAAGCTTGGGCACCCAGTAGCTTTGACTTTGCGTTATGGCAAAAGCGTATGAATGGGTTACAACCCTTTGTGGCTGAACTCGATGGTTGCGTAGTTGGCTATACTGACCTGCAACCAAGTGGCTTGATTGATCACTTTTTCTGTCACCACGAATATCAAGGGAAGGGGGTAGGGAAAGCGTTGATGGAACATGTTTTCACTGTGGGTCGAGTTCGTGGTATATCGAGATATTTCTCTGAAGTAAGTATTACCGCAAGGCCTTTCTATGAGCATCTTGGTTTTAAGGTGGTGAATGAACAGGAAGTCGAAATGCGTGGTGTAAAGCTGACCAATTACGTGATGGAAAAGGTAGTTGAAGATAGAAAAGTCAGTTGAATAGGCGGGCTAGTGTTCGTAGGGATACAGAAACCGAGTTTGAAATATTAATGAACCTTTTTAAGGATAACTTTTCCTGATCTATTGATATTGTCGATGAGTTCAAATTGTGTGCAAGATAATTTGTCTAATCTAAACATTGAATGAATACAAGGAGTGTTGTTCATGAGTCATGTGAGTAGATCTAAACTATATACATTGGTGTCGATGTTGTCCTTCGCTGTTGGCGTTCTTGCCTTAGATGCTGGGGTGTCGGGGTTATTTCCTCTCTTTGTTGTCGTCATCTCATTCTTTTCATTTGTCATCAACTCGTTTCTTTGTTTGTTCGGAGGTAAACGCGAAGATGGCTTTGATGCCTATCAAAAAGCAAATCAGACTCGGTCGCGAGCACTGGTCAAAGGCTTAGAAGACTCGAACAAATAAACCTATGCCTTCAGACGAACGGTAATCTCATTTTTGACACAGTTTTCACCTGCTTTTTGTTCTCTTATTCAAGAAAAATCATCTCTTTAGAGATAATATTCACTTCAACTAATATCAGTGAAGGAAGTAAAGTGGGTATTGAAGCTTTAGCGTTTGTGATGGACGCATTAATCACCGCATGTTGTATGTACATCGCCTCTAAAATGTCTTTCGTGGTCGCAGATTTTAAATCCCTTCTTACTATTGCTGTTATCGTTGCTCTGGTGTCATTGATTCCAACAGTAGGTTGGGTGTTAGGGTTGATTCTGTTTGTGTACCTACTCGGGAAAGCGACGCACTCTAGTATTGGTGACTGCATCTGGGTAGTGGTCTTCACGAAGGTGGTATCGATGGCGGCCTTTCTGATATTCGGGCGCTTGTTTATGTAATCCGGGTTCTTGCTTATATCAAGGCAGGCTTGGCTAGTTTGATACCGATCTTAACTTGGTATTTAAACGTCAAAAGGGTGTGAACCTGTCACACCCTCTAAGAACCTTTGACTTGTGTTCATCTTTATTATTTAGGCAGTAATACAGCATCAATCACATGGATAACACCATTGCTTGCTTCAACATCTGCCATCACGACCTGCGCTTTGTTGATCATCACGTTGCCGTGATCAATTCCTACCATTACCGCTTCGCCTTGCACTGTTACGGCACTATCAAGCTTCATCACTTCAGACGCCATTATTTTCCCTGGCACCACATGATAGGTCAGTACTGCGATCAGCTTGTCTTTGTTTTCTGGCTTCAACAGCATATCAACCGTTCCTTCTGGTAGCGCAGCGAACGCTTCATCCGTTGGCGCAAACACTGTGAAGGGACCGCCACCTTTCAATGTTTCAACTAAGCCTGCCGCTTTTACCGCTGCTACCAAGGTGTTGAAAGAGCCGTTTTCAGCCGCCACGTCAACGATATCTTTCTTCATTCCGTGGTGATCAGCGTGAGCAAAAGCCGTAAAAAGAAGCGTCGCAACTAGCACTGACATGGTTTTGATTAATTTATTAAACATATTGTCTTCCTTTGAGTTTTGTCCGTTATTTTCGAGAGGTATTACGAAAGCCCAATCGTGATAGATCAATTTGTTGTGTCTTTGAGTGAATGGTTAGCGATATCGACAGCGTCAAGCGAATAAACTTATATTGTTAAATGCTTGTTACAATTCCATTTTGATGCTTATAGTTATTTGATGCTTATAGTTATTTGATGCTTATAGTTATTTGGTGATTATTCAAGTAATGGATGTGAATATGAGGTTTGTTTTACCATTAGTCTTTTCTGCATTGGCTTCAATGCCTGCATACAGTGGCCTTGCTCCAAGTGAAGGCTTCAGCGGTAACTTCAGTGTATTGGCCGGTTTCTACTCTGACAGTAGTAATTTGAGTACTGAACAAGATTCGAATCAAGCCACCAACACCCAGGAAGGGGAGAGTGAAAACCAAGGGCTACTCGGCTTTTTGGGTACTGTTCAATATACTTTTGGCGAATCGCTGACTCACCAAGTGTATGCGGGTACGACACGAGAGGATATTGCAACAGGTACCATTGCGTTTGAGATCGGTTATCGATATCAACTTTCTGGTGGCACCATATTGGATTTTTCTGTTATTCCTACGCTTATCTCGGGTAAGGCTTGGACGGATCCGTATGCTGTTGGCGTTAATCGAAATGAAACGGATGTGAAAGGTAATGTAGGACGACTGCAGCTCACTAATATCGGTGGAACTGGTTTTCGAACGGATCTCGCATTTGGGCAATCAGATGTTGATGAAGAGCTATCTGGTAGCCAAGGCTTATCTCCGGAAGATACTGTGCTGCTGGATAGGGAAAGAACCTATGTGTACGCCAAAGCAGGATACCGCTTTATCTTACCAAACCACGCAGGTCTATTTGTTCCTTCAATGGTGTATTTCCACTCAGACGCAGAAGGAGGAGCACTCAGCTTCGATAGTTATGGTATTGAATTAAACTACGCGAAGAGAATCGGTCGTCATGGTTTTGTTGTCACCCTAGATGCAAGTGATCGTGAATATGATGAGTCGAATCCAATTTACGGGCAAGTACGTGAAGAGAATGAATTCGGTGCATTCTTAGCTTATGAGTTTGGTGGTTTGATGGGCTATAAAGATTGGGCGTTCATTACTTTACTGGGTTTAAGAAGCATAGATTCTAATATCGATTTCTATAACTCCGAGCAAGTATTAGCGAGTGTGGGTGTGGATTATAAATTCTGATATTCACACTATTTTAAAAATACTCATCAAAGCAGAAGTTTAAGTTCAGTCTTACTATTTGTTTAATTATTTCGGGCACTTACACCTTTAAAGGTTGTAGGTTCCCGTTGCTATCCGTAATATGAAAATTAGCTTATGGATAGAAATAATAGGATAAGGAAGCGCTTTGGAAATACAAATTAGACATTTAGAAGCAACGGATAGCCAAGATATTTTCGATATTTATCGCCGCCCTTCAGTTTCAGAAAACACCTCACAAAAGCCTTATCTTAGTTCTGAACAAGTGGAGCGACTGTTTGGTCATTCAGACCATTTCACTCTGGTTGCGGAAGTCTCCGGCAAAGTAGTGGGTCACATTACTTTATTCATGACCACCAAGGTAAGAGACAGGCACTGCGCTGGTCTTGGTATTGCTATTCACCCGGATATGCATGGTAAAGGGGTCGGTAAGGCGTTAATGCAAGAAGCGATCAATCAGGCGGATAACTGGCTTAATCTCGTGCGTCTTGAGTTAGAGGTTCATGCCGATAACCACGCCGCTATTGCTTTGTATGAACGTGTAGGCTTTCAGTTAGAAGGCACAAAAAGACTCAGTACGTTCAAAGCGGGTAAGTACATCGATATGTTGCTTATGTCGAGAATACGACCAGATTACCGTTGAGATCGAACCAAACAGGTTCCTGCTTTAGAAATCGGTTAATGAGCAATTGATTAGTGAAATTCCCATTAAACTCTGTATAGTAGCAACCGTTTGCTTCGTATAACCCCAATGATATGGTTTGGGGGTCTCTACCAGCTCCCGCAAAGTGCTGATTACGAAGGGTTTAGATCACAATTGTGTTCTTACTCTTTGTAATGGCGTTCAAGAAAACCTCCTGTCTATTATTCAGAGTAAGTGCACACCTAAAATCCATAGTAGGTGAAATATGAACGCATTTATTCAAGGGCTCCCAAAAGTAGAGTTGCATTTACACATTGAAGGTTCGCTCGAACCTGAGTTACTTTTCCAGCTTGCTCAACGCAATGGCATTGAGCTGCCTTATTCATCCCCAGAGCAACTAAGACGCGCATACGAATTTGATGATTTACAGTCATTTCTGGATATCTATTATCAAGGTGCTGATGCACTGCGCACAGAACAGGATTTCTACGACTTAACATGGGCTTATCTAGAACGCTGTAAAGCCGACAATGTTATCCATACTGAGATTTTCTTTGATCCTCAGACACATACCGATCGTAGCATTGCATTCGATACCGCTATTAACGGCATTCATCGTGCGCTTGAACAGGGTCATAAAGAGTTGGGCATTACCTCTCAAATCATCGCATGTTTTCTGCGCCATTTATCTGAAGAGAGCGCCATTCAAACGTTCGCAGAGGTATTGAAGCATCAAGATAAGATCGTCGGGGTTGGACTGGACTCTTCTGAATTAGGACACCCACCAGAGAAGTTCAAGCGTGTATTCCAACAAGCAAAACAAGCGGGCTTCTTGACGGTGGCGCATGCAGGAGAAGAAGGGCCGGCTCAAAACATTGTCGATGCGATTGAAATGCTCAGCGTGAGTCGAGTGGATCATGGTGTCCAGTGCATGACAGACGAAGCTCTAATCGAAGAGCTGATTGAAACCAAAATGCCACTGACGGTGTGCCCACTGTCGAATATTAAATTGCGTGTATTCGATGTGATGGAAGACCACAACATTGTCGAACTGCTCAGAAAGGGTGTGGCTGTAACGATTAACTCGGATGACCCTGCTTATTTTGGTGGTTACATGTCGGATAACTTTAATGCGGTGAGCAAAGCTCATGAGATGACGCATCAGGAGTTAGCGCTGTTTAGTTTGAATGCGATAGACGCGAGCTTTATTGAAGCGCCATTGAAGCAGCAATATCGAGAGCTTGTTCAAGGTTACTTAGCTAAAGCTGATTTTGACCAGAATTTCTAGCCGCTGTGCCCATTTACTAGCAGCTGAGTATAAAGCGCTAGGATGGCCAACTAAAGTGGATGTTAAAGTGTTATCGACTGAGTCTGCTTAATCTCTATAAGCCTAAATCATCTAGATGAAGACAAAAAAGAAGCTGGCAGTTTGCCAGCTTCTTTCATTTTTAAATTAAGCTCATTGAGCTACTTGTTCACGTAGTCTTTGAATTTCTGCTTGGTTTCAGCATCCGCTTTTTCGTACCAGAAATAGAGCATCTCTTCAGCTGTATTTGCTGCATTTCCGTCAATCTTTGTTGGAAGCGTTACCGGTTGTGCGACAGCAGCTGCTACGCCCGCGCTAGAACCTACTGTAAGTGCAGCGATGCCGCCTTTCTGGTTGTACTCCTTCGCTTCTTGCGGGTACTTACGACCAATCTGCATGCCATCTTTGATAAGTTTGTCTTGCTTAACACTGATTGCATTTTGGTTTTCATCAACCAGTTTCCAATCTAAGTTTTGAAGGCCTTTTTTCGCTTCGTTGGTGTTACGGAACTTAGGCATGTCAAACGTCAATGCTGTGTCTGTCGCATCAAAAGTAGCAATAATGGTATCGCTATCGACAAACTCTCGGTCGTTACCTTGGCTGAAAGCCAGTTGATATTTGAAAACGATTTGGTTTACGCCATCTGGAACGGTGATCGTTTTGCTCGAAGAGAAGAAACCACCGTCGAGATCAGGTTTAGCCTCATTAACAGCTAAGACTTCGACTAAAGCATCTGCGCTAGAAGGAACTTCAATTGTTACGTCAGCTAACACTTGTGGTGCTGCGATAATTGTCGAAAGCAGCGCAATGGATTGTAATGTTTTCATAGTCATACAGTTATTTAGGTGAGTAGTTCTACACTCGCATGCATAAAGAAGTATTTCAAGTTGCCTTGTCTCGATTTGGAAAAATTCACCGAAACTTAACCAAAGCCTAGTTTTTGAACGTGTCGATTGTATGGTTTCTGTGCGAGTGAGGGCGTGATCTTGAACTTTCCTCTGTCACGTCATCATCGACGTCCAGTGAGGCTTGAGGAGAAGGTAAAGAGATATAAATAGGAATAATTGCCGCCACCCAAATGGTATAGATGGTAATGACTCGGTTGAAGGCGACAAACCAGGTTTCGCTGCCGCTACCAGATAAGTAGTAACCCAATAAGGTAAGTAAGGTGCAGCCAATAGCCCACATCACGGCTGATAGTGGATCTTTCGTTGTGGCTGCGAGCAAGACTATCGTTATGTAGGGCACGGCCATGGCAATGCCCAAAGGAACATGACAGTCGACCACAAAAATGATTGTGGCACCGAGTGCTAAGAATAAATGTGGCCAGTGCTAGGTAAATTTACATTCCATATCATATGACACCTTCTTTTACCCCGTTTTTCGTTGCTGATGGAGTTTGTGTATTAATCGTGTTGCTTGATGGCTGTTGACTATCAAGCGATTGATGAGTTGCTGAAGTAATTCAGCCTCGGGCATGATGTGCTTCTCCGTTACCTTCTCAGCTTCGGTTGCGAGCTCGAATACTTCACTCATTTCATACCTTGATGCAATCGCTTTAACCGCCTTTAATGTTCTGGATAGATCATCTTGCTTGGCATCCGAAAATAGCTCTATCAACTCATCGATTTCGTTTTCTAGCTCATCAACGAGAGAAGTTAAGCATTTGAGTTTCTCGTCTGTTTTAAGCTCATCGTTAGTTAAAAATTGGCTACGCGACAGTTCTTCCTCTGTGAGTGGCAATTTGTTCTTAGGGTGACGCGTTAACATCGTGATGTTACTTTTTTCCTTGTTTGGAAGATTGTGTGTGTTAACGGAGTGATGGCGGTTGACCTCAAACTGTTGGTGAAACTCGTTGATGGCGTTTTGTAAGCTGTTTTTCTGTAACGGTTTGGTGAGTACAAAGTCTGCGCCTGATTCGATGAATTCATCGTGGGCCTCTTTGAATACATCGGCGGTACATGCAAAAACAACCGTAGTCAGCTTGAGTTCGCCACGGATTTTTTGAATCGCTTCAATACCGCTCATGTTGGGCATATGGTTGTCCATTATGATCAGGTCATATTGGTTTGACGCCAACTTATCTAAGGCCTGTAAACCGTCGTAGGCATTCTCAACCGTTAAGTTTATCGACTCACAGAACTTCCTAATCACCATTGCGTTGATCTTGTTATCTTCGACTAACAATACTGAGAAGTCATCGAGAGTCTCATTGGTTTTGGTTGGCGTTTGGTCGATGACTTGTTCTTCAAGCTCATGCATTTCTAACGGCAAAGAGATCTTAAATTGAGTGCCCAAACCAAGCTGGCTGGAAACCTTAATTGTTCCGCCCATCAGTTCGACTAACTGCTGAACAATGGAAAGCCCTAACCCTGTGCCACCAAACTTACGGGTTGTTGAAAGCTCAGCTTGTTCAAAGGCGGTAAATATATGGTCGATCTTGTCTTCTGCTATACCAATACCCGTATCCGTCACTAAAATATTCACGATTGGTGGAGTAGTAGGGGCTATCAAGAATTCTACTTCGACCTTTCCTGACTCAGTAAATTTGACTGCATTGCCTGCTAAGTTAAATAAGATCTGACGTGTACGTGCAGAGTCACCAATCAACTGAATATTGGTAGGAATGTTATCTTTAATGATAAAAGCGAGGCCTTTGTCTTCTGCAAGAGGTGTCAATGTTTTATCAAGGTGTGTCACGACGTCGGTGACAGAGAACGGGCTGTATTCCAACTCCATCTTGCCTTGCTCCACCTTAGAAAAATCAAGAATGTCATTCAATATGGTGACGAGATGCTGACCAGAGTCAATGATGATTTGGGCGTGTTTACGAGTATTCTCGCTGTGTGAATCCTCCTTGATTATCTGAGCGATGCCTAATACGCCATTCATTGGGGTGCGTAACTCGTGGCTCATGGTAGCGAGAAAGAGAGATTTTGCTTCGCTGGCTTTTTCTGCTTTGTCTGCGGCTTCTTGATAGGAGAGGTTGTTTCTTTTGAGTTCGAAGACTCGAAAAATAAACATGGTGAATGAGAACGCTAAAGTCAGCAACGCCAAAACGATAATAAGCTTAACGATGATACTTTTAAGTTGGTCTTGCAGATCGGTAAACTCATGCTCAATATGTTCAATATACTCCATGCTGTGTGCTGAAAGTACTTGAGATAACAGCTGACTTTGTTGTTGGTTGAGTTCGGTAAACGTTTTATAAAGGTTCGCCAGCTCGGAGTTAACACCTGAATGGTTAATTTCGATTCCCCCAACCAACACACTCGCAAGAAGCGCGCTTTGAATGTCGATATTTGCGTTGTTTATCTCAGCATCAGTTGAGTTGCTCTCTGTGAGTTGTAGAGTCAAAGATTGCAAAATAAACTGACGAGCCACACTAAGTCCTACTAGGTTGTCTAGCGTATCTAAGTTCGACATTGAAGCATCGTAAAAGCGATCCAATAATTGCGCTGTCGGTAAGTGTTTAAAGAACGTAGAGTGAATATTCTCGCTTTGATAACTTTCTCTGAGTAGTTGCAACTCTCTTTCTAAAGCAACCAAATCTGCAGACATTTGATAAGGGTTGGAAATACCCGCAAGCGCTGCATTGGTGATATGATCACGCATTTCTAATACTTCATGGCCTAACTGCCGAATAGGCACTCCATATTCGGTGACCTTTTCATGCTCGGAGTAGGTCAGCATAATAAAGCTAATTAAGCCGATGAAAAGCGATACAAACAGTAGAAATATGAGTCTGATCTTATTCATTTTCAAACTCCATTAACATTTGAGGACGGTTACCGGTTAGGGATTCGAGGAAGACTTTAATATCGTTTATGGTCTGTTTTTCAAACGTTTTACCGAGTTGGCTTTCACCCATTATTTTGATCGCTTCTTCGAGTGTGGCTGTTTGCCCGTCATGAAAATAGGGTGCAGTGATCGCCACGTTTCTTAAGCTCGCAACACGAAATAAATCCTTATCTTGTGGTTTAGCGGTAAACATAAAACGACCTTGGTCTTCACTTCGCTCGGCTCCTGTTTTCGATAACCCAAAGTAACCAAATCGCATCACCATGCCTCCACCAATGTTGGTACCTTGGTGGCAACGAATACAGCCTTCTTCTTGAAAAGTTTCCCAACCTCGTTTGGCGGTTTCAGAAAGTGCTGCGCTGTCACCTTGTAAATACAGGTCGAAAGGGGCATTGGGTGTGGTCAAACCCTGCATAAATTCAATAAGAGCAGCCTTAATTGAAGCTTCGTCAATGGGCGTTGATTGTTCTTGGAATAAGTCGATGTAAGTTTTCGATTGAGACACATAATCCGTAATATGTTGCCAGTTTGAATCCATTTCATCGACGTTGTGCACTGGGCCATCAATTTGATCGCCGAGGTTGTTTACTCGACCATCCCAGAAGAACCGATAGTTAAAGACTGCGTTAAAAACGGTGAGTGAATTTCTCATCCCTGCGCCGTTTACGCCAATCGAAACTGGAATTACCTCTGCGCCGTTGGTTTGCAGGCTATGACAACTTTCACAGCTCACACTGCGGTTAGAAGAAAGGTTCGGGTCTTTAAATAGCACCCAACCAATTTTGGCCAGCTCATGATTTATCTCGGGAGAGTTTGGAATCGGAGATATGGGTTGGCTTGAAGCGACGGTTTTATGTGCGTGCTTTTCTTCGGAATGGGCGGAGTGCCCTGAAGAGTGATAGTCACCATGATTGCTTTCATGGGCGTGATTTTTTTTGTGTTCGAACGAGGTGTGCATTTTTGAAGAGGCCGCGTCATAAACTAGCAAAGCGACTGAAACGACAATGATGCTTATTCCTGCTAAATATGGCGTTTTCATAACATTAGTCCATCTAGTTTGACAATTATGGCAACTCAGAATCCTTCTGATATCACCTTCATTTTACTTTCCAATGATAGGTGTTATTTATAAAGCTAGTTGCGCATATGTGATGTTGCAAGACAAGTGGTAGGAAATTAAATCGCTTAGGCGGTTATCTAGCGGGGATTGATAGGGAGGTCTAGTCAGAATTGAATGAAGCTCTTTCAAATGAAATCAAGCCGAATGGCGTTAAACGAAGAAAGCCGTGGTAACTCAAGTGAGTTATCACGGCTTTCGTACTCGATTATGTACTTACTATAAATCTTAGTTAAATACACATCTATACAGTTTGCATCGCCTAGATAGGCTTATTTAGCTTGCGCTGCTGCCGCTTCTAGTTGCTTAAGTTTACCTTGAAGCATGTATGCATTCTGGTTGAAGTTACCTGGGTTCAGTACTTGGCTATTCTGCATAGGGTAATCTGGTAGCGTCGTCATAAACTCTTGAACCTGATTTCCTACTGGAACGAATAACCACATGTTGTCAGCCATCCAACGTAGGTACATGCCAGATTCGTGTGGTGCTTTTTCGAATGGGTCAGCACGTAGGTGAACAACTTGAGGCCAGTTTGGTTGGAAACGCACGGCATCAACAATGTTACCGTCCATTACAGCAAATGAAATCTTGAAGTCGTTCCAACGAACAGCGTTCAATTCAGCATTTGCCGAGAAGTAAAGCAGGCTGTCACGAGGGCCTTTCTCTTCTTTACCTTGGAAGTAAGGTAGGAAGTTGTAACCATCTAGGTGTACACGCCAGTTTTTACCGTTGTAAGTTGCACCTTTGTCAGACGCTAGCTTCTCAACCACTTTATCATCACCAGCTGCTGCTAGTAGAGTAGGGATCCAGTCTTGGTGGCCCATGATGTCGTTGATCTTAGTTCCCGGTTTGATAGTACCAGGCCAGCGAACTAGCTGAGGAACACGCATACCACCTTCGTAAGTTGTACCTTTTTCACCGTGGAAGTAAGTTGCACCACCATCAGGCCAAGATACGGTTTCTGCACCGTTATCGGTAGAATAGATGACGATTGTGTTGTCTGCGATCTTAAGCTCATCAAGCTTGTCTAGAAGAACACCGACTTGGTCATCGTGCTCTAACATGCCATCTGCATAGATGCTGATACCAGATTTACCTTGGTACTTCTCTTGTAGACGAGTCCACACGTGCATACGTGTTGTGTTGTGCCAGATGAAGAATGGTTTGTCAGCTTTCACTGCTTTTTCCATGAACGCTAGAGATTCTTCTAGGAACTCTTCATCTGCGTGCTCCATACGCTTACGCGTCATAGGGCCTGTATCTTCAATCTTACCGTCAGCAGTAGACTTGATTACACCACGAGGGCCGTAGTTCTTACGGAACTCTGGGTCTTTAGGGTAGTAATATGTTTCTGGCTCTTCTTCGGCGTTTAGGTGGTACAGGTTACCGAAGAACTGGTCAAAACCGTGGTTCGTTGGAAGGTGTTTGTCTTGGTCACCCATGTGGTTCTTACCGAACTGAGCTGTCATGTAGCCTTGTTCTTTAAGAAGGTCTGCGATCGTTGGAGCCCAATCAGGGATACCGTGGTCCGAACCTGGCATGCCGATAGTCAATAGACCAGTACGGAAAGGTTCTTGACCTGTTAGGAATGCAGCACGACCAGCAGTACACGATTGTTGACCGTAGTGGTCAGTAAATAGTGCGCCTTCGTTAGCAATACGGTCGATGTTAGGTGTTTCGTAACCCATCATACCGTTGTTGTATGCACTGATGTTGAATACACCAATGTCATCACCCCAGATAGCAAGAATGTTTGGTTTTTCTGCTGCTGTTGCCGCTGAAGAAGCTGCTAATAAGCCAACACCTAATGCTAGTTTATTAATTTTAGTACCCATAAGGACTCCGATTCACTTTTAAGATTAATGCGTTAGAACAACGCATCGATGAGCAAATGTTATTCTCAAAATTCCGTTACGTCCTTTTATAGTGCTTATAACCAATCGTTATGATGCTTAGGTAACCTATTGATTAATATCAGCTCTAGTGGGTACGTAGAATAAAGCCTTAGTTTGTGTGTGATCCTTATCATGTTTGTTGGCGTAAACCTTATCGATGATTTCTGTATCCGTATCTCAATAAAAATGACAAAAAGATTAATAGCTTAGGGAATCTCGCGCATGTGTAAAAAATGGACTATACGTTGTAGGGCAGGATGCAAATAACTTACGAAGAGGTTTCTATGACAGCGAAATATGGCGCTAAACGTCGATTAGCGATTTTGGGTACAGCGATGATGGCCGCGTCCAGCGCCACTTTTGCGGCTGAAAAGCCAAATATATTGGTTATTTGGGGGGACGATATTGGTCAATCCAATGTGAGTGCATACACCTTCGGTCTCATGGGTTACAAAACCCCGAATATTGATAGCATCGCGAAAGAAGGGATGATGTTTACGGACTATTACGCAGAGCAATCTTGTACTGCGGGTCGCTCTACCTTTATCACGGGACAAAGTGTATTACGAACGGGTTTGAGTAAAGTAGGTTTGCCGGGCGCAGACATTGGCTTACAAGCAGAAGACGCGACAATCGCAGAAATGCTGAAACCTATGGGTTACATGACAGGTCAATTTGGTAAAAACCACCTTGGCGATAAAGATGAATTCCTTCCAACAGCACACGGGTTTGACGAATTTTTTGGCAACCTTTACCACCTAAATGCTGAAGAAGAACCAGAGAATGAAGATTACCCAACCGATCCTGAGTTTCGTAAGAAATTTGGCCCTCGTGGTGTCATTAAGTCATTCGCTGATGGCAAGATTGAAGATACCGGTCCACTGACGCGTAAGCGTATGGAAACGGTTGATGAAGAAACACTAGACGCGGCACTTGATTTTATGGATCGCGCAGTGAAAGCGGACAAACCATTCTTCGTGTGGTGGAACGCGACACGTATGCACTTTAGAACGCACGTGAAAGCCGACAGTAAAGGCGTAACCGGTGTCGGTAACTACGCTGATGGTATGGTTGAGCACGATCGACACGTTGGGCAACTATTGAAGCAAGTGGATGAGTTGGGTATCAAAGACAACACGATTGTTTTCTACTCAACGGATAACGGCCCTCACATGAACTCTTGGCCTGATGCGGGTACAACCCCGTTCCGTGGTGAGAAAAACACCAACTGGGAAGGCGCATACCGTGTACCAGCAATGGTTCGTTGGCCTGGTAAGATTGAACCAGGAACCGTATCTAACGAAATCATGCACCATATGGACTGGATGCCAACCTTCGTTGCCGCCGCTGGTGATGACCAAATCAAAGAGAAACTACTCAAAGGTCATACTGCCGGTGATAAAACGTTTAAGGTTCACTTAGATGGTTACAACTTCCTTCCTTACCTAACGGGTGAAGAAGAGAAAGGCCGTCGTTCGGAGATCTTCTACTTTACCGATGATGGTGATTTAGCGGCGCTTCGTTACAACCAATGGAAAGCGGTGTTCATGGAGCAGCGTGCGACGGGTACCATGCAAATTTGGGCTGAACCGTTCGTGACGTTACGTCTTCCTAAGCTGTTTAACCTGCGTATGGACCCATACGAAAACGCAGACATTACATCGAATACATACTACGATTGGTTGTTAGACCATGCTTATATGTTCGTTCCAGCACAGGCGTATGTCGGCAAGTTCCTAGAAACCTTTGCTGAATACCCGCCACGCCAAAAAGCCGCGAGCTTTAGCTTGGATCAGGTAATGGAAAAACTTCAGGAATCTCATAACAAGTAAGTGATTGTTTGAGTGAAACTGAACAGATTGAAGAGCTCTTAGGAGCTCTTTTTTTATGCGCATACCGATGAGTAAATCCCGGTCGTGAATATGAGTCACAACTATCGAGCTCATTGCCACTAAATAATTGTAAATTCGTTGTTTTTACGTCTACCTTATTAAGCATAAGGATGTATAAAAACAAGGAATGTTATGTCTGCATGGTTGTGCTCACTGGTAAACGGATTGAAACACCAGCGAGTCGCAGTATTATCCGCAATCTTGTCTTCACTGATGTTGTCGCTGTTCAGTCTGAACGCCTATGCCAACGAGCAAGACCCTAATATCAACTCTGATATTTCAAAGGCCAACTCTGTAGCGTCACCCGTTAGCTCTGACGCTTTACCTATCGGTTCTAAAGCCAGCTATGTCGGTTCGGAAGCATGTGTTGATTGTCATAGTGAAGAAGTCGCAGCGTGGGAGGGCTCTCATCATGATATGGCGATGAAGCACGCTACAGACGAATCTGTATTAGGCGATTTCAACGATCAAACATTCACTCATGACGGTAAACCCAACCGATTTTTCCGCAAGGGTGAAGAGTTCTGGGTCAATATTGAAGGGCAAGACGGCCACTTTAAAGATTACAAAATCAGCTATACCTTTGCCTTTGAACCACTACAACAATACATGGTTGAATTTGAAGACGGCCGTGTACAGTTGATTCCTTTCGCTTGGGATTCTCGCATTGAGGGCGAAGGCGGTCAACGCTGGTTTCACCTCTATCCTGATACCACCAACACCGATGAATTCTACTGGACCAATAGCGGTCAAAACTGGAACTTCATGTGTGCTGATTGCCATTCAACGAACCTAGAGAAAAACTACGACAGCGCGAGTAATACCTACAACACTACTTGGTCTGAGATTAATGTCGGTTGTGAAGCGTGTCATGGCCCTGCGAGTGAGCACGTTGAAAAGGCTCAGCTAGCAAAAGCTAACGGTGGAAAGGATGCTCCAGTCTCGGCGCATTATGGTTTTGACCGCGACTTGTCGAAGTCGGTCAAAGAGTGGATCTATCAAGAGGGTAATTCAACCCTGCAACCAAAAGACATCATCCATACCAATCAAGTTCAAACCTGTGCTCAATGCCACAGCCGTCGTACTCAGTTAAATGAAACGGGTGATCACGTTAACGGGTCTTTCTTTGATAAGTATCGCTTGAGCTTGATTACCCCAGAGCTTTACCACAACGATGGTCAAATCTACGATGAAGATTACGTTTACGGATCTTTCCTTCAATCCGTGATGGCTGAAAAAGGCGTCACATGTACTAACTGCCACGATCCTCATACCGCTGAACTAAAAATTGCGGAAGAAGCCGTGTGTAGCCAATGTCATATTGCATCAGAATACACGCCTGAAAAGCACACATTCCACGAAGCGAATACTGAAGCTTCACAATGCACGACTTGTCACATGCCAGAGACGACTTACATGGAGGTCGACCCAAGGCGTGACCACAGTTGGCATATCCCACGTCCTGATATTAGCCAACACATTAAAACGCCGAACGTGTGCACTAGCTGTCATGCAGATCAAACCGACCAGTGGGCAGATAAGCAAATCGGTGAGTGGTTCCCAGATTCTAAGTATCGTAATCAGCAGCACTTTGCCGTTGCCTTTTATGCTGACTCGATAGGGCACAGAGGTGCAGAGGATGCGTTGGCATACTCGGCTCAGGACTCTAGCTTAAGCAATATCATTCGTGCATCGAGCATAGAACGTTTGGGCGGTAATACGGGTAAGAATACGCTTATTTCGCTGGCAAGAGCGGTGAAACATGATGATGAAATGATCCGTTTGGGTGTGGTACAAGGCTCGTCTGGTTTCCCATTCACTGACCGTTGGCAAATTCTAGAGCCGCTACTGAAAGACCCTGTATTGTCGATTCGTTCAGAAACCGCAGGCGCATTAGTGCGTTATTGGGGAGAAATGAACCCTCTGCAGAAAGACCAAATCAAGCCTGCATTAGAAGAGTACATTGAAATACAGCAATTTAATGCCGACAGAGGATTTGGACGTACTAACCTAGGCAACGTTTACCGAGATTTAGGCCAGCACGACAAAGCGACTGAGTTTTATCTAGGCGCTATCGAGATTGAGCCTTATTTCGAAAACAGCTACGCCAATTTAGCGGATTTGTATCGAGCGCAAGGTAACGAGGCAAAAGCGTTGTCGACCTTGAAGCAAGGTATTGAAGCTCAGCCTAAATCGAGTGTTTTGCCATACAGCACAGGATTGTCTCTGCTTCGTGTGAAAGATTACGAACAAGCAACGGACTACCTTAAACAAGCCGCTGAAACTGCGCAAACCGACCCTCAATATTGGTATGTGTACGGATTGGCTTTGGAAAAATCGGATGTGCTTGCGGCAAGTCAATCACTGCATAAGGCTTACCAATTTAGCCGCAACCCACAGCACCTGTATGCCCAGTGTGAAGTGTTGGCGCGAAACAGTCATATACCGGGCGTACCAAAGGCGTTTGAGCAATGTATTTCATCATTGAGCAAAGTGGCACCGCCGGAAGCCATTAACCAATTGAAAGCTAGGTTTAAATAAAGCGATGAGGTGAGCTTGGCTATCGAGCTTGCTGCTTATTCCGCTTGTAACCAATTATCGCGTTTATAACTGTTTATCATGTGTATAACTAATAGTTATGGGGCTTGTGAGTAGGATGTACGCAGCCAGATTGAATTAAGGGAAGACCTATGAACCATGCGCAACAAGCAATAAACCAACTGATTGAACAAACAGAGAAAAGTGTTATCGGTCAGAGCCACGTCGTTCGGGCTCTGGTGATAGGGTTATTGACTAATGGCCATGTGCTTTTAGAGGGACTTCCCGGTACAGCGAAAACTCGCTCAGTAAAATCGCTGGCGAATCTACTGAACACCAGTTTTGGTCGAATTCAATTTACGCCAGACCTGCTGCCATCTGATGTGACGGGCACGGAGGTGTATCAAGAGCTTGATGGAAAGCCTCAGTTGCATTTCCAACCGGGTCCTATTTTCAACAGCATTGTATTAGCCGATGAAGTGAACCGTGCGCCTGCAAAAGTACAGGCTGCTCTGCTTGAAGCGATGGCGGAAGGGACGATTACGGTGGGTGGTCAAACTCACATCCTGCCAGATTTGTTCATGGTGCTAGCCACACAAAACCCAGTTGAGCAAGAAGGTACGTATCCACTGCCTGAAGCACAAATGGACCGTTTCATTATGAAAGTGACAGTCGACTATCCAGAAGATGAAGCTGAACGCGACATCATTCGACTTGTGCGCAGTGAGGAACTCGGTAGCGAGACCAGTTCAGAATTAGTCACGCCACAACATATTGAACCTGAGTTGGTACTTGAAGCTCGGCGCCAACTTCCAGACATTGCCGTTTCTGATTTAGTTGAGAACTACATTGTGGCCTTGGTGATGGCAACTCGTAAGCCAGAGCGTTACCCAGAATCAAACTTGTCTAAATGGATTGAGATTGGTTCAAGTCCGCGTGCTTCCATCGCGTTGGATAAATGTGCTCGCGCTTATGCATGGTTGCAAGGACGTGACCATGTCACGTTGGACGATGTGCGTGCCATGTTACTGACCGTATTAGGTCACCGATTCTCGTTGTCTTACGACGCATTGGCCGATGGTGTTGACCATCAAAGAGTGGTTGAAGAACTGCTCGATAATGTTGAGATTGGATAACTAGGGGGCGTCATGGCGAAGCCAACACAAGCTCCCAAATCGCAAGGCCTTGATCCACGACTGTATTGTGATTATTCAAGGTTAGTGCGAATTCAGGCTCAAGCTGAGTCGTTTTCACTGTTACCTCATTTAAAAGCGGGCAGCGTACTTTCGGGCAGACATAACTCTTTGTTCCGTGGTCGTGGTTTGAACTTCGAAGAATTACGTCATTACCAATTGGGTGATGATATCCGTAATCTCGATTGGAAAGTTACGATGCGAACGGGTAAGCCTCATGTTCGTAGCTATACCGAAGAGAAAGACCGTAATGTGATGATCTGTGTCGATCAGCGCAGTTCGATGTTCTTTGCGTCTCAAAACACCATGAAATCTGTTGTGGCTGCCGAAGTGGCGGCATTGTGTGGATGGCGAGTGCTGAAAGATGGTGATCGTGTCGGCTTCGTTTTGGCGTCGCACCAAAAACTGTTTCATACCAAAGCTCAACGTTCTCAATCTGATTTGTTGGCTCAGCTAAAACATCTTACCAAAGCCAATCAAAGCTTAGGCGTCAATGTAAGTGATGGCGATAATGTTGGTTTTAGTCAGTGGATTGAACTGATCAAACGAATGAGACTCAAGCAATCAACCTTGATATTCATTAGTGACTGGCGAGACTGCCGAGAACAACATCTCGATCGACTAAAGCAGTTACAGCAACACAACGATATCTTGGCCATTATGGTCACCGATTCATTAGAACAGTCATTGCCTCAAGATCTTGCAAGCGCAAACTGGGTGGTGGGTGATGGTCGCTTTCAACTTAATCTGGATAGCCAATCTAAGGTTAACCTCGCAAGTGAAAGCCTTGCCCAAAAAGCGGCACTTCAGAAACTGTCCCTTGCTAAATTGATGGCGATGAAAAACCTCCCTTATATAGAATTAGACACGTCGGGCAATCACATATCACAGCTGCAGAAACTAGTGGGAGGGCGCTAAATGGCTGTTGAACATACGCCTCCAAGTACTTATATCCTTCGCGACCTACATGATGTCGCCATTCCTGACAGTGTGAGCTGGGCTCCTCAAACGATCGGCTGGAAGATCCTTGGCGTTATTCTGTTATTGGTCGCTATCTATCTGGCTTATCGCTTGGCGTTAAGGTGGTGGAATAACCGTTATCGCAAAGAAGCGCTTCAAGAACTCATGGTACTGGATGCAAGAGACAAGAACTCAACCGAACGAACCTTTAAAGTCCTCAAAGTGGTGCTTCGTTACCTAGACAGCAGTAATGCCAAGTTGTTTGGCCAAGCTTATGTGAACCGTTTGAACGCTTATCTGCCTGTTAGCGCCAACACGAGTGAAAACAGCAATGCGTTCTTTGCCGATGAAGTTTCGGAATTATGGATGCAAAGCCTAATTGACCCTAATGTGCGTTTGAGCTTTGAACAGCGTTTAGAGGTAATTCAAACCGCGATGATGTGGCTAAAACTTCACAAGCCGAATGTACAGGTAACGGTTGAGGGGCAAGACAATGTTTGATGTTTTATCTGCCAGTTTTGAATTTGCGCATCCGCTGTGGTTTATTGCGCTGCCTTTACCGTTGTTGGTCTACTTTGCGGTGCCAGCTTATCGAACCAAGCAAATGGCCATCAAGGTGCCATTTTTCAGTGAATTGGTTGAAGCGATTGGTGAAGCGCCGTCTGAAGGGGCAAGCCAGCTAACACCAAGCTGGTGGCAACGAACCACGTTGATTATTACTTGGGCATTAGTGGTGTGTGCGCTCGCTAAACCAACCATTCTTGGTGAGCCGCAAGTTCGCGAACAATTAGGTCGTGATGTGATGGTAGTGGTTGATTTATCTGGCTCAATGGCAGAACAAGACTTTACCTCTAAGCGGGGCGATAAAATATCTCGTTTGGACGCGACCAAAGAAGTGCTGGCTGATTTTGCGACTACCCGAAAAGGGGATCGACTCGGTTTGATTCTTTTTGGTGATGCAGCGTTTGTACAAACACCGTTTACAGCTGACCAAGATGTGTGGCTTGAACTGCTTAATCAAACCGATGTCGCGATGGCAGGGCAAAGCACGCACTTAGGTGATGCAATTGGCTTGGCGATTAAGGTGTTTGAACAAAGCGAAAAGCAAAGTGCTGCCGTTCAAGATTCAAGTGTTAATGCCAACGAAAAAGAGAAAGTCGTGATCGTACTAACCGACGGTAATGATACGGGAAGCTTTGTTGAACCGGTTGATGCCGCCAAAGTTGCGAAGGCGAAAGGCGTTCGTATTCACGTGATCGCCATGGGTGACCCACAAACCGTTGGTGAAGTGGCTTTGGATATGGAAACCATCAATCGTGTGGCGCAAGAGTCTGGTGGTGAATCTTTTGAAGTACTTAACCGCGATGAATTGACTAAAGCCTACGCTCAAATCGGTGAACTAGAACCACAGTTATATGAAAGTACCACTTATCGTCCTAAACAGGGGCTGCACCATTACTTAATGGCGATTGTTGTTGTGATGTATCTGACTGCCTTTAGTCTGGCGACTTTACGTAGAAGGTCGCTTTTGGCTTCTAAAACTAAAAAATTGAAAGGAGAGGATGATGCCTGATTCTCTCACTCTACAACAGTTCTTTACCCAGTTTCATTTTATCCGACCTTTGTGGTTGTTGGCCTTTATTCCGATGTTCTTCCTGCTATGGGTTCGTTGGAGAGAAGAGACCAAACCAACGTGGAAAGACATTCTACCGGCACATTTACGTGATGCTTTGACGATTGGCGAAACAGGCTGGCGTAAGCAGCTGCCATTGAAGCTATTGGTGGTGATTGTTACTATCGCCATCATCATCTGTTCTGGCCCAACATGGCAGCGTGAGGCTTCTCCTTTTGGTGAAGACAAAGCGTCGATGTTGGTTGTGCTTGATAACAGTGAATCCATGCTCGCTAAAGACTTACCACCGAGTCGCTTGGAACGATCTAAGCAGAAAATTAGAGACTTATTGGCAGCTCGGAAAGGCGGTAATACGGGCTTAGTGGTTTACGCAGGCAGCGCACACGTCGCGATGCCCGTCACTCAAGACAGCAAGGTATTCGAACCGTTTCTAGCGGCTATTACACCCGATATCATGCCGGTATCAGGTAAGTCAGCAGAAGAAGCATTGCCATTGATTAATCAGCAACTGTCTGGTGAGTTAGGCTCTTCTGTACTGCTGGTATCAGATGGTGTAAACCCAAGCACCATTAGGGCGTACGAGAGTTTCTTTAACGACAATCCGTATCAGTTGCTCATTCTAGCCGCAGGAAACAGTAATGTGGTGAGCGATAACCCAGTCGACCTAGATTCATTGCGTAACTTAGCGAGTAAGACGGGTGGACGAGTGGTTGAGGTGACCGTTGATGATTCGGATATCCAACAACTGAACAGAGCGGTTGAAAGAAACATGCAGCTCAACGGCGAATCTTCAATGCCTTGGAAAGACATGGGCTATGGCTTGCTTATCCCAATGGCGATTATCATGTTGTTGTGGTTCAGAAAAGGATGGTTGGTGCAGTGGTGTGTCGTTGGTCTAGTGATTTCGGGCAGCATCTATTCACCAAGCACTTTGGCGAAAACGGTCAACTTAACCGCTGATAAACCGGTTGTGGTGGAGTCGGTTACGGCTTGGGACAAAACAGCTCAATGGTGGTGGGACTTATGGTTAACGCCTGACCAACAAGGTCAACGCCTGTTGAATCAGAAAGAATACCTTGAAGCGGCAAAACATTTTACTGACCCAATGAGAAAAGGTGCGGCTTACTACTATGCTCGTGATTTTAAGCTCGCACACAGTGCATTCCTGCAAACCAAAACCGATTATGGTTTGTATAATGCCGCGAGTGCTTTAGCTCGACAGCGAGAATACCTTGCCGCGCGAGACCTTTTGAAATCATTAAGCGAGAAAGAGGATCTGTCACCAGAACTAAGAACGGATGTGGAGAACAATCTTGCAGTGCTTAGCGGGATTGTCGAAGAGGTAAACCGAACCAGTGAAAGTCAGTCCGGAACCACAGATGGCCCTGAAGAATCTTTAGAACTCGAAGACGATCAGCCGCGAACGGGTGATGGCGCTGAAGAAGAAACGGTAGCGGAATTGATGCTCAAGGAAACGCTTAATGCCAATGAAATTTTGGGTAGCCAAGAGCTTGCCGATAAGTGGTTGAAGCGAGTAGAAGCCGATCCTAAGTTCTTCTTGAAATCCAAATTCCAAATTCAGTTAAGAGATCCTGCGCCTTCTATCGAACAAGCGTCAAAACAGGAACAGGCATCAAAACAGGAGCAAACCCAATGAGTCGATATGATTTAGCTCTTGAAGCCATTCAATCAAAGAGAGTGCGATTCAGAACCCATAAGTGGTTACTGTCGATGACTCTTATATCGAGTTGGTTTTCTCCTTTTGTTGCTTCTGCTGCCGATATCTTCGATCTCCAAAAAAGTGGTGACGTTGAGCTTATCGCTTGGGTAGGGGAAAAGCCAAAGTCAGGCGATAAGATAACGCCGACTAAAGTGAGCGTTAATGAGCAGGTAATTCTGAATATTGAGGTGGCGACGCCGCGTTGGTTAACGGGAGGGACTCGAATCGGCAGTATCGAAATCCCTAACGTGATCGCTAAGCAACGTAACCAACTCGCGACTAATTACACGGAACGGGTCAATGGCACTACATGGTCGCGTCAACGATGGGAAGTGACGCTCTATCCGATGACTTCTGGCGAGTTTGTCATTCCAACCGTGCCGGTTCGCGTCCAAGTTTCTGCACCTGATGGTTCTAACGTTGGCGGCACGCTTTACACGCAGCCAATTAAGTTTGAAGCTTCGTTGCCTTCAGGTTTACTTGATAATGAATCGCCTTGGTTTTCTGCAACAGAAGTAGATATAGAGCAACAATGGCAACGCTCGAGTGAAAACTTAAAAGTAGGCGATGCCATTACTCGAACGGTAACCATCAAGGCCAAAGACAGTTTGTCTGTTTTACTGCCGGACGTGTTGAACAATGAATCGACCCAGCAATACCAAGCTTACCCGCAGCCTAATCGTTTAGATGATACTCAAGATCGTGGTAACTACCGTTCCAGTCGAATTGAGGAGACGGTTTATGTTATTCAGCAGGGTGGTGAATTTACGTTGCCAGAGTTTTCATTTCAGTGGTGGGACTGCAAGAATCAACGCCTTGAAACCGTGGTGATAAAAGGGAATGTGTTTGAAGCCAAACACACAGTCCAATCTTTCATCAAGGCTTACATGTCAGTGTTTATTAGCGTTGGTCTGGCACTGTTGTTCAGTGTGGCGTGCTTTGTTTCTGTTAAACGTTATTATGCGAACCGCCCAACACCGAGTTGGCTGGTACTACGTCGTTTAGTTAAGCAAGGTAATTGGGCTGCATTAAGAACCTTTATCTACCGTCAATTGCGAAACCAAACCTCTCAGTTAGAACTGAATAAAGTGCAACTGGATAAAGCGCAACATGGTAAATCAAATGGACAAAAGCGTTGGCTAGAAGATAGCGAAGCCCTTCAACAAGGATGTGAAGATAAAAACGTATTCACTCGTTTATGGAAAGGGTTACGTAACTTGCCCAGTGACACATCAAAGTCAAGCAATTCTCGTTCAATTGCCGCTCGCTTGAAAATCCCTAAAGCCTTGCCAAACTTAAAAGATAGAACTAAGTAGCAAACTTTAGTCATTCGCATCGAACATAATCGGCAGCTTCTCTACTATGGGGAACCTGCTTCTTTAATATGGAACTGTATGAAAAGTACCGAACTCAATCTAATTCCTATATTTGTTGCTATCTATGAAGAGCAGAACTTATCTAGAGCTGCTAATCGCATGGATATAAGCCAACCAGCAGTGAGTAAAGCACTTGCAAGGTTGAGAGATATCTATGATGAGCCACTGTTTCATCGCACCACATCAGGCGTAGAGCCAACCACATTCGCTATTGATATCTATCCTGCAATGGCCGCTGCACTTAAAAACTTTACTTCTACCTTATCCGCATCAAGAGACTTCGATCCTAAAACCTCAGGCCGCGTGTTTTCCATTGCCTGCGTCTCGGCGGCGAGCTACGAAATGATGCCAAAAGTCATGCGGTTAATCAGCCAAGTCGCACCAGGTATCGCGTTAGAGGTTCATCCTCTGTTTACCGAAGACTATGAGTCTGATTTAAGGCTGCAAAGACACGACGTGATTGTTGATATGACGCCTAAAGGAAGAACCATGCTTAAGCACGAGGTGATTTCTACAGAAGAGCTGGTCGTGGTGTGTAGTAGTGATCATCCTACGGTTGGCGATACCATCGATATGGAACAGTTCTTAGCACTCGAGCATGTGGTGGTCTCTAGGTGGCATGCGCGCAAAAGCTTATTAAGCTCTGAGCACTATAGTGACCTTGAGAAACGTAGAATCGTGTATCGCGCAGCGGGCGTTGTAGAGATGCTTCCTGTTATCGAAGGCTCTGAGTACATCGGAGTAATGCCTATTTCATCAGTGCGTTGTTTTGCTGAAAAGTACGCGGTAAAAACACTACCATTACCCTTCGAGTTGGAAGACCTCGATATGTGTATGATTTGGCATCCAAGCCGTACTAATGAACCAAGCCATAAGTGGTTACGAGCTAAGATCAAAGCGGCAGCAAAAGAGTTATCAAGTTAGCCTATACAAGGACATAGCCATGGACAGCATTCGCGTGATTTTAAACGGAAAGAAAGCCAATATCCCGGAATTAAGGCAAGCCACCTTTGCGGCGAGGGACAATGATATTGACCTGCAAGTTAGAGTGACTTGGGAATCGTCGGACATGTTTCGTTTGGTAAGCGAGGCAATATGCGATGGTGTCAAGCGTCTGATTGTTGTCGGTGGCGATGGAACGGTGAATGAAGCCGTTAACGCGCTCAACCTGTTCCGTGCCAGTGAAAGACCACAACTGGCGCTTGTCCCAATGGGCACTGCGAATGATTTTGCTACCGCAACGGGAATACCTAACGATATTTCGGGTGCTTTTGAACTAGCGCTGGAAGGCAAGGCGTTTGCGGTGGATAGCGCGCGTGCGAATGACCGCTATTTTATGAATGTCGCTGCGGCGGGTTTTGGTGCTGAAGTCACAGCTGAAACGCCAGTCGAGCTTAAAGATTTTCTCGGTGGCGGTGCGTATACACTAACAGGTGTGGTGAAAGCACTTGGCTTTAAGCCCTACAGTGGCACGTTGCCCATAGACAAAGGCAGCTTTACCGGCGAGATCCTTGTTGGTGCTTTTTGTAATGGTCGCTTAGCGGGTGGAGGACAAGAGTTAGCACCCAATGCATTGATTGATGATCGCTGTTTACCCAGTCGGGTATCGAGCTATCACGCGCCACCATGGCAAGGTGGGTTATCCAAGTCAGTGAGAAGTTCGCCCCGCTGTATGTGGCCTTGAAGGAGAACCTACTTCAACAAGTGGTGGTTCAGGCGGATGAAACGCCGCTCAATGTGCTCAAAGAAGAGAAGCAGTGTTATATGTGGCTTTACTGCTCAGGCGCTGACTCGCCCGAAGCGGCACTGCCGAATGTGAAAAAATCGCCTTGTACGACTATCAAAACAGTCGCGCGAGGGTGTGCCCCGTGGACTTTTTAGGTGACTACAACGGTTATCTACAAACCGATGGCTACACGGCTTATCATGGTCTGCATCACGTCACTAATGTGGGGTGCTTAACGCAAGTTCATGGACGCGAAGAAGCTTCAAGGGGAAGGTAAATCGGGCAAGGCTGATAAAGTTCTGGCTAAACCCCAAAAGCTCTACGGGATAGAATCACGCTTAAAAGGTGCGCCTGCCGAAGAACGCAAAGCAGAGCGTTAAGCGTATGCCAAGCCGATACTGGATGAGCTTTACCAATGGATGACAACCCAGAAGGTGATAGGCTCTAGCCCACTAGGCAAAGCAATAAAGTACTAGCTCGGGCAATGGCCTAAACTCATTCGTTATATCGACGATGGTCACTTATCTATCGATAATAATCGCGCTGAACGCGCAATTAAACCGCTGGTTATTGGCAGGAAAAATTGGCTATTCTCCAACACACCAAACGGTGCTGAGGCGAGCGCGATGCTTTACAGTATCGTCGAGACTGCAAAAGCCAACGGTCTTATCCTCTAAGACTACATGGTCAAGTGCATGAAAGAGCTCGCGAAAGCAGAGCCTGATATCGACGCACTTCTACCTTGGACCTCTTCGGGTCAAGTCAAAACAGACCTCAACAATATTGGCTTTGGCCTCGAAACTTACGTTTGGTGCTAACTATGCCATCGGACTCTAATAACATATTTGGGTTCTTTGATGAGTTTGAAGCTTCAGAAGGAGAGTCACAGCAACCCCCTATAGAGCTGTTTCAAGAACCCGTTGAAATTTTATCAACCCTAGATAGTCAGCCAAAGAAGGTACAACAAGAAGTCTTTGTGATAAATAAAAAGCGACATCCACTCACGGTAGTGAATATATGTAGGATCACGTCCTGCATAAGCGATTTATTCAAATTTAAAGAGTGAATTAATATCGCACCATAAAGAAAAAATACTTCAAATACTCCAGAAATGAGCATGGCTGAGCATAGGGATTCTCAGGTTTGATGATACCAATATCAGGTCAGATGGCCGAACACATTTATGGGTACAACCATGAATTTAACGCATCGCTCACTCATGGTTATCGCTATCACTATTGCTCTTTCTGCGTGGGGTAGTGATGAAACCAGCTCACGTCCTATTAAGCCAGAACCGCTTCAGACATTACCAACAGAGCAGGTTTCAGTATCCATCGGGGACGCGACTCTTTTCGCAAATAGAGAGTCTGTTGTGATCAATACCTTAGCAGGTGACGAGCAACGCGTATCCATTGAAGCGTTTAAAGGAATCACTTACGCCGATCAACAACGTTTTCAGCACAGTCACTCCGTCAATTAGAACACAATGCTGATAGCGCTATAGATGCGACACAATTTGGCGCCGTGTGCCCACAGCTTAAAATAACCCAGCAAGAGCAATCTGAAGATTGCTTGAATCTTAATATTTGGCGTCCTTCGGAGACCAATGGTTCAGAGTCATTACCCGTGTATGTCTTTATTCATGGTGGGGACTTTGAATATGGCGCAGGTTCTGATACCGACATTAACGGTGATACCGTCGTGGCTAAAAGATACCATTCGATATACGGGTGGCGTTGGCGCTGGAAAGGCGAACCTCGATATTTTCAAAGAGTTCAGTATAGGTGCGTCGTACAACAAAACGATTCAATTCGGCACAAAAAACTCGGGAGTCGCTGCGCTTCAGCAGCTCCAGTTTCGAGTGGCAAACACACCATTGATGCTGGGTGTGAAACAGATTATTGGCCAGAGCTCGGTAGAGTTTGAGACCAGTAATGAAGATGTGAATAACGCTATCAATGGCGTTATTCAATATTTTATGGGCGAAAGCTCGGTGACCTCTGGGCTGGGTGTTGTCGCGGAATACGATAATGCGATTGATAATCGTTGGACCGTTTCTGCGTTTTATGGCCTGGATAAAGCGACAGTAGAGGGCAGTCTGTCAGACGATGAAAGTGTCGATGCGTATGGTGCTGGATTTCGCTATCAGATAGCTTGCCGATATGGGTTACACATGGGGGTAGACCTCGCTTTTAGTGACGTTGACAGCGCGTTTTATATAACGGTTGGCAGTGGATTCTAATGATGGAAAGGTGGGTGTTAGTCAATCGATTGATTTTTCTACATGCAGCATAGTTTTCATAGCAATCATGAACTAATATTCTTTTACAACAAACATAACAGGTATCAATATGAAAAATTACGACCCAAATGAATTGGACGCTACGCAAGTATTACTTGATGGTGTCGATACAGATAAACGTTCGACTTTGACTAAGTTAGCGGTTGGGGCTGCGGCACTGCCTTTTGCCTCTGTTTTACATGCAGCCCCTGAAAAACTGGTTGGCCAAAACATCAAACTGATGCCTAACGAGAAAGGGCCATTTGATATCGTTATCGAAAATGGCCGTGTTGTTGATCCTGAAACTGGACTCGACGCAATTCGTCACGTCGGTATTAAAGGTAAGCGTATTGCTGCAATCTCAGACAAAAAGCTGCAAGGCAAAACAATCATCGATGCTGAAGGTCTCGTGGTTGCACCTGGCTTTATCGATATGCACGCTCACGGACAACAACTTCCTGCTGCCCGTGCTCAAGCATTCGATGGCGTAACCACCGCTCTTGAGATGGAATCTGGTCTATTCCCAATCGGAACGTACTACGATATTACTGCTGCTGAAGGTCGCCCGATTAATTACGGCGCTTCTGTAGCATGGACTTACGCTCGTATTCAAGCAAAAGAACCTACGATGCCTGCTCCTGATGGTACGATTGTTTGGTTCCAGAAAGCTTTTTCTAAAAACAATTGGCAAAATACCCTAGCAACCCCAGATGAATTAAAACAAATTCTGGGCTCGGTTGAGCAAGGTCTTAAAGAGGGGGGCTTAGGCATTGGTATTAACGCGGGTTACGCACCAGGTTATGGCCACAAAGAGTACTATGATCTTGCTAAACTAGCAAAACGCTATGAAGTACCAACTTACACTCACGTTCGTTACCTAAACAGCGCAGAGCCAAAATCAAGCTTTGAAGCATACCAAGAACTCATTAGCCTGTCGGCGACAACGGGTGCACACATGCACATTTGTCACCTCAACAGCACGTCAGTACAAGATATCGAAGATTGTGCCGATTTAGTTCAATCCGCCATTGATCAAGGTTTAGCCGTTACTACTGAAGCTTATCCTTATGGTGCTGGCTCTTCCGTTATTGGCGCAGAAGTTTTCCGTGGTGACGATTGGTTACAACGTTGGGGTGTACCAAGCGCTAGCTACATGGAAGCGAATGGTAAAGCACTAAACCAAGAAAAAGTCACTGAACTACAAGCATCAGCGCCCGGTACCGTGGTTGTCATGCACTTCTTAAAACCCGATGAGAACAAAGAAGATCGCGCTAAAATGGACCGTTCAGTATTGTTCCCAGGTGCAGCTATCGCTTCAGATGCAATGCCTTGGATGGATGATAAAGGCGTATTAATTGAAGGTGATGTATGGCCACTTCCAAGCAACGCAATAGCTCACCCTCGCTCACTTGCTTGTTTCTCTCGTTTTATTGAAAAATATGTCGAGGAATACAAAGCGGTAACACTAGTAGAAGCGATGGAAAGAACTAGCTTAAACGCATGTCGTATTCTTGAGGATGCTGTGCCACAAATGGCAAATAAAGGTCGTATTCAAGTAGGTAAAGATGCTGATTTAGCTATTTTCAAACTTGATGAAGTAAAAGCCGTTGCAACATTTGATAAACCAAATGCCCTTTCTACAGGCATGAAATACGTACTTGTAAACGGGACACCTATCATTGAAGCTGGTGAAATGTTGTTAGATTCAAACCCAGGTGAAGCGGTTCGCAACAAAGTTACTGGCTAAGTTATCCTGACTTAAAAGGTTGGGCATTAGCTCAACCTTTTTTATTGCTTACCGAGTAAATATAGACAACGAAAATCGAAAGAGAGCATGCTATGAGCAAGAAGCCTATTCCAGTAACAATTTTAGCCGGATTTTTAGGAGCAGGGAAAACGACCCTACTAAACCATATATTAACCAATGCAAATGGAATGCGCATGGCTGTGATCGTCAATGATTTTGGATCAATCAATGTTGATGCGGAGTTAGTTAAATCTGAAAGTGAAAATATGATCAGCCTAGAGAATGGCTGTATCTGTTGTAACCTTGCAGAAGGACTAGTCGTTTCGGTAATGCGTTTACTCGCATTAGAGGAACGCCCAGACCATATTATTGTTGAAACTTCAGGTATCGCAGAACCCAAAGAAGTGGCACTTCAATTTGAAGATCCGGAACTGCAAGCACACGCACCTTTAAATGCAATCGTGACGACGATCGATGCGGAAAACATTTTAGGGCTAGAAGGCCCAATGGAGACGTTGTCGAAGCAGCAAATTCAAGTGGCTGACATTGTTCTGGTTAATAAAGTTGACCTAGTCGATGCTGATAAACTAGAGCAAGTCAAAGCATGGTGCCGAGTACAAGCTCCGTTTGCTAAATTGATTGATATTTCATTCGGCGAAGTGGATTTACCTATCTTATTTGATGCCCCTGAAAGTACGCGCTTTGTCACTAACAAAATAGCGGCTGATCAAAAGGAATGCCAGCACCATGATTGTCATGATGAGCACTGTCATCACGTGAACCATGATTTCGAAACATTCAGCTTTGAAACTGATCAACCGCTTAATCTACAAAGTTTGTATCCTCTACTGCAACAGTTTTCAATTGATGCTTATCGCATGAAAGGTATTTTAAATTTAACCGATCGTCCTGATCATCGCTGTGTATTTCAGTGCACGGGTCAGCGAGCCAATGTGACGGTTGGAGATGCATGGGAAGATGATGAATCTCGTTCGTCACGGTTAGTCTTCATTGGACCTAAAGGTGGCCTTGATAAAGAGAGTATGCGTAAAAAACTGAACGCACTGGTGGCGTAGTTAGAACGGAAATGGAGTAGATGGCAAGCCTATCAACCTAGCGCTTGCCTATACCTAGCTTACCTCTGCCTACTTTGCATTGACTCATCCTAAGCATCCTTATCTTATTGAATTATTGGCTAATTTCGATTCTATTCGGTTTTTCCAAATCCATATTGCTCATTCCCCTCGCCATCTGAAACAAAATAGTCTTATCGATTTTCGAGACTCTGTTCATCAGTACCTTCTCAGAATCGTTTAACGTCAAAAAGCAGATAAAGACTCAATCGTGGGTTATTGGGGCGTGTTGATCAGCGATTGTTAGCTCGATGGTTAGTCCTCAATGATGGAATCAAAATGACGACTAAATATAGAATAAACCATGATTTGTCCCGCCATAATCGCGCCAAACATCAGCAAGGCGGACAGACCAATATTCGGAATGGGTAAAATGGAGGTCGCAAAGAAGGACTCACTTGCTCCGACAATGATTCGACTACCGGGGACAAGAATGATGATCCCTTGAATAATGTATATGAGTGGTGGAACGTGACGCAATTTTCCCATCCCCAACCCGTAAAGCGTAATGAGTATTGTGCTTACCCATGTACCTACAACCCAATCGGAAGTAAACCAATGTGGCCCCCACATGCCAATTGCCGCGACAGGAAGGCCTAAGAGAATTTCTGTCATACTTGCGTTGAAAATAAGGCCAATAGCGACAGAAATCCCGATCAGTGCGGTGACATGAAGAACGAATGGGATTTCATCAATAAATACCGGTACCGATAATGGTTGATTGATTATGTTGGCTAAGCCTAACCCCATAACAATGCCGATGAATATTTTCATTACTATGAGTGCGCTTTGTGCAAGCAGTTCGATACCTGACCGAAAGTCATTGAGAGCAAGACTGGCTAAGCCGTTGGTGACGGTTAACCCAGGAATAAAAAGGACAATGGAAGAAATGCACAGTGCCAATGTTGGTAAGCCGGGAACCTGTGCCGCTATCATACCGGTTAAAAAACTGGCTACTAAGGCGACAAAGAACTCGACAAGAATGCTTCTTGGCCCAGTCAGGAAAATTTGTGCTAGCCAGGCTATAGCGCCCAGAATAATGGATAAACCGACCGCCAGATAAGTACTGCCAACTAACATTAAATAACATGGCGGAAGCAATAAATTGGCAAAGCACAAGGTACGATTCGAGTAGGTTTCTGAACCTTCGTAATGGGAATGAGTCGAAAACCCTTTAAGCGTTGCGACTAAATCACGTAAGTTAACCGAGGGTGGTTTTTTGTTTTCCATCACGACTTTTTGCGTGGGTTGCTCAAAAATAGTGATGACTTTTGTCGGGGTCACATCAATAGAGACATCAATGTTCTGGCGTTTTGCATAAGCTTGAGTGTATTGAGCTACCGAGTAAGGCGCACAACCAGATTGATGTAATCGGTCCGAAAAGCTCAAAATTTCTTGCTGGCATTGTTCGATATGATTTGTTTGTTTCATTCTGTTTGTTTCTCAATAACCAAGGCGATATATGTTTGAGGGGCATTCTAATTCAATAGTATCCTCATTCAAGCGTAACCAATAGTCGTGTATAGAGGACGGGCTCCTACAAACGAACAAGGCAATGGTTAAAAAGATAGGATTCATTGAATGAGAGGTTATCAGTTTATCGTTGAGGTAAATCAGTCATTGTTGAAGCTGCAACCTCAAAAATAGATCCGCTCACGCAGCTATTTGAAGGCGTAAAACTCCAAATCCATGAGGTGATTGATTTAACTCTGAGGCTTTTAGAAAAGCTCGGTAATGAGTAAAGGAAACTAATATTTAGGAAATGGAAGCCTAAATAAGATTGATGATGAGCGTTAGAATCACAACTAGAATGGAACCGACATAAGCAATTTCAATAATGTTTGAATCAATCCAGTTGCAGTATGCTTGAATTGCTAAACTCAGTTTGTTTTTCATAATGGCCTTTGGAAAATTAACCGAAATCTACTGTAAATAATAGCTTATTATGAGTGAGCTTTGATGACGGTTTCAAAGGTTCCTTAGCGCTAACAGTGTGATTGCGGCGCTCAGGTATTAACAATATCGTCCCGTGGGTTCATGGGGCGGATACAGTCGATAAGGTTTAAGAGCAGAAAGTTGGGCTAAAAAAGAGCCGCTTATTTGTGGTTCATCGCGGCTTTCCAAGAAGTAGTCGGTATCTCGATACCCATACCCCATTCGCTTGATTAGCTTTATCT
>NZ_JBFSVE010000016.1:73520-87524 GCF_041467715.1 Vibrio sp. 10N.247.311.14 | reverse complement strand
ATGATCTTATTCTTCGTGCTGGTTAATTAGAATGCGGGGTTCGTGACACGCTTACGTTGATCTAACCCCACTTCAATGGAAAAAGAAGTCGCAGATAGATTTTTAACGTCAGATGTGTTTGAAATGTGGTGAACCGGCCCTAAAGTGATCGCTTACACCTGATAAAGCGCTGAGACATCGGCTTTATAAAGAGTATCCAAGGTCCGCCCTAGTACATCGTCGGCAAGATGATGTGCTTCAATGTCTTTAGCTAGTAATTTAGATACAGGTTCAATCTGAAAAAGTAAGATAAAATGTGAAGTCTTCTTCTTTGGATGCAAAGCCCATTAAAGATCAGGGCTAATACCTCATCACCATAAAAAACATTGTGGTTTGAATATTTTGGAATAACAGCATCGGTCATCAATGGCAGTCCTATTTCGTGGCAAAAAGCGGCAATGAGACCAATGTGTCTGTCTAAGCGTTTAATGACATGCTGAGTAGACATGTCTTGATACCATCAAATAACAGCAATAGCTCAAAAACTGTCGGTCATGGTCAAGGTGATGTTGTAGTTTTCACTGACAAATGAACGATAGATCAAACTATTTTAATTCTAGAATTAGCTTCGGAATGGCGGATAGAAATTTTAGTTTTTTACTTTACCTTGTTGATTAAATATCCTCAGTTTACTAAGTATTGTCATTCGGAGTATATCCAGTAGGAGCTTCTAACAGTATTCTTCTTATACACTCCACATTAAAATCATGGCAGCATTCATCTAACTCGTTTAAGAGAATCTGCATCTCTGGCCAGCTGAGCTTGCTTTCCATCGCTGTCATGATTTTTTGATGGCTAGTACCTTCAACATTGTCACCAATCAGAAGCTCTTCATATAGCTTCTCACCGGGTCTTAAACCTGTAAACTTGATTTCAATATCGCCTTCCTCCGAGTTTGATCCAAGGCTTTCCTTCATACCCATTAGGTGAACCATGCGTTTTGCTAGGTCTAGAATCTTAACGGGTTCTCCCATATCAAGTACGAACACCTGTCCATTATTACCCATGGCGCCAGCTTGAATGACGAGCTGCGCCGCTTCAGGAATCAACATAAAATAGCGGATGATGTCTGGATGAGTAACGGTAACAGGGCCGCCAGCTTTAATTTGCTTCTTAAAAAGTGGCACTACCGATCCGGAAGACCCTAACACATTGCCAAACCTGACCATGGTAAAGACAGTATCTGTCCCTTTATCTGCAAGCGCTTGAAGAACGAGTTCAGCCATCCGTTTACTTGCACCCATTATATTCGTTGGTCTTACGGCTTTGTCAGTTGAAATTAGCGTGAAGTTTTTCACACCGCACTTTATAGCGGCTTGTGCGCAGGATAGTGTCCCAAAAACATTATTACGAATCCCTTCAACAACATTATCCTCGACTAGGGGGACATGCTTGTATGCGGCAGCATGATACAGGGTCTCAATTTCATATGTATTAATGAGTTTTTCAAGACGGTTCTGTCTTTGGACTGAACCTAGAGCGGCAATGATCTGAGTTTGGCTCTTTAAGTTTTTCTTTGTAGAAAGTAGTTCTTGTTCAATTTTGTATAGGTTGTACTCATTGAGTTCGAATAGAACTAATGTTTTAGGTTGCTGCGCCAAGATTTGACGACATAACTCTGAACCAATGGAACCACCGGCACCGGTTACCATGACACACTTGTTATGAATATTCTTTGCCAGCAATTCACTGTCAGGTGTGATAGGCGCTCTACCCAATAGATCAGCTACGTCGAGATCTTTGATCTCTGTCGCAGTCGCTTTACCTGTAGCTATGTCCTCTACCGATGGGACAGACTGAATCGCAATAGGCCAATCAGATAATTTTTCTACGAGTCTTAATCGTTTACCTTTATTAATATTATTAATTGCTAGTAATAGCTTTACTGGCTGATAAAGAGATTGAAGATGCTCAAATTCGCTTGGGTGATGGACTTTTAGCCCAAATAAGATATTGCCCCTTTTGCTCGGATCGTCGTCTAATAATATAACCGGGTTATATTCATCGCCGTGTATTAGAGCATATGCAAGTTCGCGACCTGTAGCCCCGGCACCGTAGATAAATACATTGGGTTTTTTGCGTTTGATCATCTGATCATAGACAGAGCGGATCATTATCCTTGGCCCACCTAAGGTCAGAATCGCTAACCCAGCGTAAATAAATGGAACGCTTCTTGGGATAAAAGTATGAAAAAAGAATCCGCTCATAACTAAGGTTAGAGATGAGATAAATACAGCAAGGAAGATGTTACCGACGGCAGGAAACAT
Source organism: Vibrio sp. 10N.247.311.14 (assembly GCF_041467715.1). Taxonomy (NCBI): domain Bacteria; kingdom Pseudomonadati; phylum Pseudomonadota; class Gammaproteobacteria; order Vibrionales; family Vibrionaceae; genus Vibrio; species Vibrio sp. 10N.247.311.14. Next base: position 85,218 of record NZ_JBFSVE010000016.1, on the reverse strand, counting down.
CATATAGCGTAGTACTGCTCGGTACATGCCAAGTTTGGCGAAGGTGAATACCGTGACTGAAATTGTCAAAAGTAATGTGACCCACTCGTCTAGCCCTAGCTCAAATGTATATGTACCTAGCCTTAAAGCAATAGCAAGATAAATAGACATTGCTATTGCAAAGATGTCGTAACCAATACTAATTAAGCGTTTATTTTTCCGCTTGGTGTTGAGAATAGCTCGTATTGGCTTAATCATTGTTGTCCCTGAGATATTGATATTTGTTTAGCAATCGCTGCACAATGTTTTTATTCAAGATATTTTAATGCTGTTGAGTGCGGTAAGCTAGATGTTATTGATGGTTCTGTGGTGCTCAGGAGCATTGCTATTAATTTCGCTCATTATTTGTTCTATTGAGGCCGTTTTGTTATGAATATTTTAGTCACAGGTAGTACTGGTTTTGTCGGCTCTAGAGTTGTTGAGTTGGCCAAAAAGCGAGACTGGGCAGTCATTCCGGTTGTGCGTAAGCAAATAGAGCCACTAACTAATAGCTTGGTTATCCCTTCCATTGATGCTTCTACCGATTGGTCTGGTGCATTCGAAGGTGTGGATTGTGTTGTTCATTGTGCTGCTCGAGTGCATCAAATGAATGAGAGTGAGCAAGGTGCTTTAACTGCCTATCGAGATATCAACACCCTTGGCACTTTGAACCTAGCGAAGCAAGCCGCTGAAGCGGGCGTTAAAAGGTTTGTATTTGTCAGCTCTATTAAAGTTAACGGTGAATTCAGTGAGCCAAATTTACCCTTTGAACCGAATTTAAAGAATACTCCGCAAGACCCTTATGGTTTGAGCAAGTATGAAGCTGAAGTTGAGTTGGCTAAGCTTTCAAAAGAGACAGGGCTAGAAGTGGTTATCATTAGGCCTCCATTAGTTTATGGGCCTGGCGTCAAAGCAAATTTCTTATCTATGATGCGTTTGATTGATAAAGGCATTCCGTTACCGTTTGGTGCTATAAAGAACCAGAGAAGCTTGGTTTATTTGGATAATTTGTCCGATTTGATACTAACTTGTTGCGAGCACCCTTCAGCTCCGGGCTATACCTTCTTAGCTTCTGATGATCAGGATGTATCGACAACTCAATTGATGCAAACCATCGCTCATGCTATGGGGAAATCACCGCGATTAATTCCAATCCCAATGTCTTGGATACAAGCTGGATCGTCAGTTTTAAATAGACAGCACATAGCGCAAAGAATATGCGGCAACCTCCAAGTGGATATAGGTTTGACGAAAGAGATATTGGGATGGAACCCCCCTGTAAGTTTTGAACAAGGGATCAAAAGAACCGTAGAAGCTTACTTGAAGTCGCATTGATGCGTTTTAGGTAGTTTATGGCTTTCTTGTCCATAAATTTTTCAGGTATCCTTTATTGATTAGTGGTGCTTATAGTGCCCCCACGTTTTCAATCCGAATTTGATAGGACACATATTTTGATTCGTTTGTTCGATTTTATTTTTGCTTTCTTTGGCTTGTTGTTCCTTTGGCCTGTATTTGTTGTTATTTGTCTCCTCGGCTATTTTGATACGGGTTCTCCTGTCTTTTTTCAGACCCGAGTTGGTCGCAACAAAAAGCCATTCACTTTAGTTAAATTCCGCACTATGCCAGTGGAAACAAAATCTGTTGCGACTCACTTAGTTGGGGCGAGTTCAGTGACTAAGCTCGGTGGATTCCTGCGTAAGACCAAGCTTGATGAACTGCCTCAGTTATACAACGTACTTAAAGGTGAAATGAGTTTAGTTGGTCCAAGGCCATGCCTGTTTAACCAGCAAGAGCTCATCAATGAAAGAGAGTCGAGAGGCGTGCTGGCGGTAAGGCCTGGCGTAACCGGACTAGCTCAAATCAATGATATCGACATGTCGACACCGAAAAAACTCGCGGAGTGGGATCAACGCATGATTCAGACGTTGAGTACTAAATTGTACTTTCAATACATCATTCAAACCGTATTAGGTAAAGGCTCTGGCGACAGGGTTTAGTTAGATATGGTTTACGCTCTCTTATGATCATAGGTACTGGCTTCTGCGTTATACAAACATAGCTTTGTTGACCTCCACAGTCTCTAAGGCCATTTTTATGTGACGCTATTTCCTAAATATTGCTTTATAAGGTATTGCTTATGATTTATCCATTTACTTGATTGTGGTTATTATCTATGATGATCAATCAGTTGTTTAAGCTGAGCAACTGTTTGAGGGTGTGAAAATCATCTTCTACATATAAACGTTTATATTAATGGAAATCATTATGAAAAAGATGGCTCTAGCAGCTGCATTAGCAGTTAGCTTCTCAGGTGCTGCATTTGCAGCTGAAGAAACAGCAGCAGCTGGTTCAAGTACTGGTACAGCAGCAGGCGCTGGTGCATCTGCAGCTGCAACTGGTACGGCTACAACAGTAGCAGTAGCGACAGCAGCAGTAGCGGCAGCAGCAGCAGTAGCGGTTGCTTCTAACGAAAGCGGTGCAACAACGACAACAACGACTCGATAATTTTTGAGTAGGCGTTTAAAACCATTTTATGTGAAAGCATAAAGTGGTTTTTTTATATCTAATTGATTAATTTTCCATATTGGACATCAGCAACCAGATTGCTAGGAAGCAGAACTCGTCATGCTTAAACCTCTAATCATATCTCTTGGTCTTTTTCTTGCTGGTTGTTCTCAGCAGTTTCAAGACGTTAACTCTACTTTTGATGAAGCCTTTTTTGGAAGCTCCGATGTTGAGCTATCCAAGGAATACATTCAAACGTTACCTTATTCCAGCATTTATGCAGAAGTGAATGACCAAGGTAAGATCTTCATGGTCTTAGCGTACGTCGGTGAAAACCCGCAAACGGGCGCAGAGCAGTTAAAGTGGATGTCTTCTGACAAAGCGATGATCGTCACTGAAAATGGACGTGTCGTACAAACGCTATTGCTTCCTTACGAAAACCTCTCTGGTTTGGCATTCCAGCCGTTGAATGCATTCTCTTCTGCAAACAGCTCGTCGCCAGACTCTGCTTATGCGTTTGATGTGTCAGCTAACCCCGGTGCCCAAAAGTGGCAAGCGGTTTACGACTGGCAACCTAACTATCGATTCGGCTATAAAGCGAACATCACCCGAACGTATGTGGGAAATGACACGGTTGAAACTCCGTTAGCGTCTATCGATACCAAGAAATTCCAAGAAAAAATTCAATTCCCAATATTAGAACAAGACATCACCAACGAATATTGGGTCGACAGCGAAGGCAAAGTGGTAAAAACCATACAGTATTTAGGCCCTGATATGACAAGGCTTGAGTTAACCGTCCTTAAGCATTATCAAAGCAATTAACGAACAGGGTAATGAACTAAAATGATGAATTATATGAGTCATACATCAAAAATGATGGGACGTCGGTTGCCATTGGTGAGAACTTTATTAACGATGAGAGCTCTGTTAATGATGAGCGCTTTGTTTGCTTTGAGCTCCGCTTCTTCGGCTTCTGATCTTGTTACGCCTGCTTCTCTTTATAAGCCTGACAGCGCTTCTTCGGTTAAAACAACAATCGAGCTTCCTCTTCAAGGTGTGACGCTTGAGTATCAAACTAACGTTCGACTGCTTCGTGTATTAGACGACGCAAACGCGAATGCGAGCTCTAACGCTAACGCTAACGGTACTATTGGTTACTTCCCCCTTTCGGCTCAACTGTTTGATATAACCAATACTGAAGCGACTGCAGTTACTGGATTTAAAGAAGCTAACCAAGCTATCGAAGCCAAAAAGCGCAATGTACTGAACCAGCTTGAAGCTTTCGCAGTAGAAGAGCCAGAAGCAAACTTAGTGCGCCAACAGTTAGCCTCTTTCCAATATCTCAATCGAGTTTTTATTGAGCTAGACCGTAATGCCGTTATCTCTCAATCAGATAAGAACCCACTGCTTGTTTCAAGTTCTCATACTAACAAGCCGTCAGACAGTCAAACTCAAGCCTTTTCTCTGTACTTACCACAACGACCAACATCCATTCAGTTGATGGGTGCAATGAAAGAGTCGGTAACAATGAATCTGATTGAGCATGGTACGTTGAATGATTACCTCGATGCATTGCCGAACGGCTTTATTGGTGAATCTGCAGATAAAAGCGTGGCGTATGTCGTCCAGCCAGATGGCGTGGTGCAAACCATTCAATACGCATACTGGAACGAACAGCCGGTTTACTTAGCACCAGGTGCCATCGTATTTATGGCGTTCTACTCTTTGCCATCGGAATACTCAACGTTGAACCAAGATATTGTCGATTTGCTACGTCATAAGGTTGGCCTGTAATGCTGAAACAGAAATCATTCCCTCTATCGGCAGTGTGTGCATCGGTTACCTGTGCTTTATTAATGACCAATAGCATGTCGACTAGAGCAGAAACAATCATTGATTCCTCTTCAATTCGAGCAGAAAAATCCCCATTCGATGATACTGAATACAGAACATCGCAAATGAACTTTGGTGGTGTTGGCTTAATGCAAATGCCAACAGGCCGAATGGCACCAGAAGGTGAGTTCAACTTTAGTGCTTCGTTTAACAATGAATACTACTTTTATAACGTCAGCCTGCAGGTGATGCCTTGGCTTGAAACCACCATTCGTTACACACAAACGCAAGACCTGTATTATAGCGGTAGTGGCAATCAAGACTGTTCTCAGAATTCATTCAGTGGCTGTACCAAGCACACAGATAAAGGCATCGACTTTAAACTGCGTTTAATCGAAGAAGGGTACTACTTACCAGAAGTGTCAGTAGGCGTGCGTGACTTCGGTGGTACTGGCTTGTTCGATGGCGAGTTTGTTGCAGCGACCAAACGCTTTGGCCCTGTTGATTTTACCTTGGGCATGGCTTGGGGATACATGGGCACCAGTGGCAATTTCACTAACCCATTGTGCAAAGCCAGTGACAAGTATTGTGAACGCCCGTCTGACTATAAAGGCAATGGCGGCAGTGTTGACTTTGAACGCTGGTTTAAAGGCGATGCGGCAATTTATGGCGGCTTTGAATATCAAACCCCTTATAAGCCGTTAACTTTGAAGCTTGAATACGATGGCAATGATTATTCTCAAGACTTCCCAGTAGTACGCGGTGGTGTCGACATGACACAGCACACGCCATGGAATGTGGGTGCTGTGTACCGTTTCACTGATTGGGGTTCAGCTAAAGTGAGTTACGAGCGAGGTGATACTTTAACCCTTGGCTTCGATCTTTCTACCAACTTTAATGAAATGTATTCCGTGTGGAGAGATACCGAAACAGCAGAGTTGCGCCCAAGTGGTGTCGAGACTGTTGATGACATTGATATGGCGGCCCTTGCAGGCCAACTTGAAACGATCGCTGGCTATGAACAAGCGCAGATCTTGGTCGACGATAACAGCATTGTAGTAAAGGGCACTCAGGTTAAATACCGAGACAGAGGTATCGCCCTTGAGCGCGGTGCGACCGTGATTGCCAACGCGGTCCCGAGTTACATAGACACCTACAAAATCATTGAAAACGACAAATCGATGGAACTCACCGAGACAACGGTAGATGCACAAGCATTCAAAGCGGCGGCAAACAACCGTTACCTTAATGCTCAAACCAGTGATGCAACAAACACTCACGAACTAAAGCGTAAGAAATCCGTTATTTATCACGATGGGCGAGAGCGATTCGATGTGTCGATTACACCGCACCTTGCCCAGTCGTTTGGTTCATCTGAAAACTTCTACCTATACAGTTTGGGTTTATACACCAATGCTTCGTTCTGGGCGTCAAATAGTATCGAATTGTCCGGTTCTCTGTATGTGAATTTGATAGATAACTATGACAAGTTTAATTACGAAATTCCAACAGATGGCACAGCTCAAACCGCACGAGTAAGAACACTTTTCCGTTCATATGCAGACGAAGCCATTCGCTTAGATCGCTTACAACTGACTTGGTTTGAGGATTACGGTCACGGTATCTACACCCAAGCCTACGGTGGTTACCTAGAGAGTATGTTTGCTGGCGTCGGCGGTGAAATTCTGTATCGACCATTTAACCAAAACTGGGCGATTGGTGCAGACATGACGGCGATCAGCCAGCGAGATCCAGAAAGCTGGTTTGGTACGTTTGATGAAGAACTGCAATACCATGAAAAAGATCAGGCTTACTACAAGGTGATTGATAAAGGCACAACTGGTTTTATTACCGGCTACTACACCCCACAATGGGATTTCTTGAGCGATACCTTACTCAAAGTGGGTGTCGGTAAATTCCTTGCTGGTGATATCGGTACTCGTGTCGACTTCTCTAAGCAGTTCAAGAGCGGTGTGATTGCTGGCGCGTTTGTCAGCCTAACCGACATGACAACTGAAGAATACGGTGAAGGCAGCTACACCAAAGGCTTCTACGTATCGATTCCGTTTGATTTAGTCACCGTGAAACCAAGCTCAAGCCGCGCTGGTTTTACCTGGTTACCGATCACGCGTGACGGCGGCCAAGTGCTGAACAAGCAGTACAACTTGTTCGATCAAACCGATGCGCGCTCACCTTGGTTCCAAAGGCCGAGTAGCGTTAAGTAGATCGAAAGCAGATGCGGGTGACGAGTAAGCGGGATACGAAGAGCGGGGAAAGAGCAGTCTCGAATAATCGAATAACGAATAGCTTAAGATATCGTGATATTCATTGGGTCTAGCTTTTGGTTCTCCCCCTTGAACGCCGTTCGTTTTTGATCGGTGATGTTCATCAAAGGGGGAGTTAGAGGGGGATATTAATCTATGTGTTACCAACCCCTCCCAGCCTCCCCTTATGTTGGTATTTTCTGCCAAGCAACAGTTGTGATAAAGGGGAGGAGCTAAAAGCATCCCGACACGGCTTTAGGCTCTTCGTTTACTCGTATCTCGCTACTCTCATCTGCTCTTTAACCATTCAACTAGGTTGATAATAAACACAAATTGTGGATAATGCATACGCAATAAAATAACCGGGTGAAAGTCCGATCTTTGGCTCGGTTTATGACAAAAAACCTCTATCTCAATTCCAGATAGATAGAGGCAGATTAACTACGCAGTGTGATGTCGCGGAATATCAAAGGGCGGTAGCGTTCCTATCTTTGATATTAAGTGGGAGCGATATCACAGTAATAGCCCTCCTTAACTCTATTAAATACTGCGTAGCTGATAAAATTGTTTGTTCTAACTTCTTTGGGTGTCCTTTGGGATATCACGACACATTCCGTTTCTATGACTTGGTTAACATGAAGATCAATAAAAATCGTCTCCTTTTAGCGCTCCTTCCTGTATTGCTTGCAGGGTGTACTACTCCAGGAACTCACCTTCCTACTGGCAACAAGAATGTGATTCAGCCTTCAGAGGAACAGCAAGAATCTGATATCTCTGATGTGGTTAACCTTTACCCACTGACAGCTCAATCAGTATCGACTTACCAAACGGGTACATTGTCGGTGTCACAAGCCAACCCTGAACTCGACGTAGACATCGCAAAGTATGAATACAAAGTCGGCGTGGGCGATATCTTAAATATTACGATCTGGGATCACCCTGAACTGACCATTCCAGCGGGCTCTTACCGTAGTAGTACCGAAGCGGGTAACTGGGTCCATGCAGACGGCACCATCTTCTACCCGTACATTGGTACAGTCGAAGTGGCAGGAAAAACGGTTCGTGAAATTCGTTCTGATATAGCGGAACGTTTGGCGAAATACATCGAAAGCCCTCAAGTTGATGTAAACGTAGCGGCTTTCCGATCTAAGAAAACCTACATTACCGGTGAGGTTTCAAATCCTGGCCAGCAAGCGATTACTAATATCCCTTTAACATTGCTGGATGCCGTGAACCGCTCTGGTGGTTTGTCTGAAGATGCCGATTGGCGTAATGTTTCATTAACGCGTAATGGCGTGGAAGAGAACCTTTCACTTTACGGTTTGATGCAACGTGGTGACTTAACTCAAAACCGCTTACTTCAAGCCGGTGATATTGTTCACGTACCGCGTAATGACAACCAGAAAGTGTTCGTGATGGGTGAAGTGAACGATCCTCAACTACTTAAGATTGATCGCGTTGGGATGAGCCTAACCGAAGCACTCAGCAACGTAGGTGGTATTAACCAGCTGACGGCAGATGCAACGGGTGTGTTTGTGATCCGAACTTCTGATGATAAATCAGAACGCATGGCAGACATCTACCAACTCAATATGGAAGATGCATCAGCTTTAGTGATTGGCACCGAGTTTGATTTAAAGCCTTATGATATTGTTTACGTAACGGCAGCGCCAATCAGCCGCTGGAACCGTGTTATTGGTCAGCTTGTACCGACCATTTCTGGCTTTAACGAGCTAACCGAAGGCATGTTGCGCGTTCGTAATTGGTAATAAGCCCTGGTTTGTAATAAACCCTAATTAATCATCAGGTTGCATTGTGCGTGTAACCTGATTTTTACATCTAAAAGTAAACCCAGCTTATAAGCCCAATACAATTAGAGACAATTATGTTTAATAAAATTTTAGTCGTATGCGTGGGCAACATTTGTCGTTCCCCGACGGGAGAGCGAGTTTTACAAAACTTGCTGCCTAACAAAGAAGTGGCCTCTGCCGGTATCGCGGCCGAGAAAAGCCGTTTAATTGGTAAGCCTGCAGACGACACTGCCATTTTAATTGCTGCTGAACATGGGGTTGATGTTGAAAATCACCAATCGCAGCAAGTTACACCACAGCTTTGTGCTCAGTATGACTTGATCTTGGTGATGGAGAAGGGCCATATGGAGGCGCTTACTCAAATATCGCCAGAGGCACGCGGTAAAACCATGCTGTTCGGTCAGTGGATTGGCCCAAAAGACATTCCTGACCCTTATCGTCAAAGCCGTGAAGCGTTTGAACACGCTTATAAGCTGATTGACGAAGCTGCACAAGCTTGGGCAAAAAAACTGTAAGTTTAAATACCGTAGGTTTTGAATAGACAGCTTTTTAAATGTCATACTCTATACGTAGGCGTGGCTAAGCCACCAACAGAATCATATAAAAGAGAAGTACGCGGAGCGTATATATCGTCTCTTAAATAGCAATAATTTAGGAAGTAGCAAACAAATGACAACACAACCCCCTCAGCAATCGCATACAGATAACTCTGATGTGATCGATTTAGGAAAACTGCTTGGCATTCTGCTGGACGCTAAATGGCTAATCATGCTCACCACATTCGTTTTTGCTGTGTTTGGTATTGCGTTTGCTCTGCTTTCAACGCCGATATACAAAGCCGATGCCCTGATCCAAATTGAAGAGAAGAGTTCTGGCGGCATTTCTTCAATGGTCGGTGACATGGGAGACATGTTCTCGCAGGAATCTTCTGCCACGACAGAAGTGGAGATCATCAAATCGCGTATGATCTTGGGTGAAACGGTTGATAAGTTTAATCTCACCACGGTGACATCTCCCAACTATGCACCTATCGTAGGCAAAGGCTTTGCACGCTTAACTGGCGACATCAACCACATTGCGGTTAGCCGTTTCAACATGCCAAGCTATGCGAGCGACTACGGGCACACGATCCAGATCCTAGATGCCGAGCAGGGCACTTACCAATTAGTTCGCGACGATGAGCGCGTTATCCTAAAAGGCAAAGTGGGTGAGCTAGCAACAGCAGACGACTACAGCTTGTTTGTTGCAGGTTTTGAATCACACAACGATTTTGAATTCTCGATTGGTCAACGTAGCCGATTGCAAGCGATCGAATGGCTGAAATCTTCTTTGTCTTTGGCTGAGCAAGGAAAGCAAACCGGTATTTTGAAGCTGAGCTTTGAAGGCGAAAACAAACAACAGATTTCTGAAATACTGAACCATATTAGTCAGACTTACTTCTTACAAAACGTGAAACGTAATTCTGCGGAAGCAGAGAAGAGCTTACAGTTCTTAGAGAGCCACCTTCCTGGTATTAAATCTGAGCTAACGGGCTATGAAGACACGCTAAACAACTATCGTCAAAAGAACGAATCGATCGACTTAGGCTTAGAAGCACAATCAACCTTAAAGGTAATGGTAGAGCTTGAAGCGCAATTGAATGAACTGACGTTTAAAGAAAGTGATATCAGTCAGCGTTTCACTAAAGATCACCCGGCGTATAAGTCACTGATTGATAAGCGTAAAACGTTGTTGGGCGAGCGAGAGCGCCTGAACAAGCAAGTGCAAAAGCTGCCGAAAACACAACGTGAAGTACTGCGTATGACACGTGATGTTGAAGTAAACCAACAGATCTACATCCAGTTACTAAACAAGGTTCAAGAGCTAAGCATTATTAAAGCCGGTACGGTCGGTAACGTTCGTATCTTAGATGACGCTCAAGCTTATGCTCGCGCCGTTAAACCTAAGAAGCCGCTGATTGTTGTGTTAGCAACGCTATTGGGTGGCATGCTAAGTGTCGCGTTTGTGTTAGTAAAAGCAGCGTTCCACCGTGGTGTGGAAAGCCCAGACCAAATTGAACAAATCGGCCTGCCTGTTTACGCAGCGGTACCAAAATCTGATTTACAGATTGAGCTAACCAACCGCTTTAAATCGAAAAAACAGCAAACCAAGGGTACCCAAGCACTACTTGCCGAATCGAACCCTGCCGATCTTTCGGTTGAAGCACTGCGTGGCCTTCGTACCAGCTTACACTTCGCAATGCTAGAAGCGAAAAACAACATCTTGATGATTTCTGGCCCTGCGCCAGGCATTGGTAAATCATTCATCTCGACTAACTTTGCCGCAGTAGCCGCAAAAACAGGCCAAAAGGTATTGTTGATTGATGCCGATATGCGTAAAGGTTACCTACAACAAAGCTTTGGTGTGAACTGGGACAATGGTCTTTCTGATGTGCTGAGCGGCAAGCAAGAGTTCGCTCAATCAGTGAAAACCACACCGGTAGAGAACCTAGATATTATTACTCGTGGCCAAGTGCCACCGAACCCATCAGAGCTGCTGATGCACCCACGCTTTGCAGAACTAATGGAATGGGCATCGAAAGAGTATGATTTGGTGATTGTTGATACCCCGCCCGTACTTGCGGTAACCGACCCAAGTATTGTTGGCGCCTTCGCTGGCACAACATTGATGGTCGCTCGTTATGGTCAAAACACCATTAAAGAGATCGATGTGGCTCGTAACCGTTTCGAACAATCAGGTATCGAAGTGAAAGGCGTTATCTTCAACGCCATCGAGAAGAAAGCATCTAGCTCTTACGGCTACGGTTATTACAACTATGCGTATTCGAGCGACAAGAAATAAAGTTAAAGAGCAGTAACGAGATGCGGGATTCCAGTGGCGAGATACGAAAAGCGCTGCTCTTCGCATCTCGTTTACTCGTCACCCGCATCTATTCTTTATCCAATCTTCAAATTATTCGAAGATTTAGCTTTTGGTTCTCCCCCTTGAACACCGGACTATTGTGAGTGATGGTGTTAATAGAAGGGGGAGTTAGAGGGGGTTGCTAGCGATGCCTAATCAACCCCTCCCAGCCTCCCCTTATATTGATATTTTCTGCCAAGTAACAGTCGTGATAAAGGGGAGGAGCTAAAAGCACAACAACCATCTTCTTCTCCTCGCTCTTCACCTCTGCTCTTAATCTCCTCGCATCCCGTCTACCCGCCACTCGAATCTGCTCTTAATCTCCTCGCATCTCGATACCCGTCACTCGCATCTGCTTTTTAA
>NZ_JBFSVE010000016.1:0-73423 GCF_041467715.1 Vibrio sp. 10N.247.311.14 | reverse complement strand
TAAGCTCTTCGCATCTCGATACCCGTCACTCGCATCTGCTTTTTAAGCTCTTCGCATCTCGATACCCGTCACTCGCATCTGCTTTTTAAGCTCTTCGCATTTCGTTTACCCGCTACTCGAATCTGCTTTTCTACTTCTTCACCACGCCACCCGTTAAATACAATCCAATTGCCGCTAACACCGGATAACCAAACGCTTCATTGGTCATTTCCCCTAATGGCTTCCAATCGTAACCGTGCATGCAGCCAAGAATCACCATCACATGCAGTGCCACATAAGGAATGGTGAACAACAACACAATGTAGCGCTGTACCAACTTAAAAGGTTCATACGCTTTAAGCAGTGCCAGCTTGTGCTTCGCTTTTTCTTCATCAGTAAAAAACATCGCATCTCCTGTGTTGGTGAGTGCATCTAACCCCTTGCTAATCGAAGACTGGCTCCCGAATATTCTTCCGAACAATGTCATACTGCTCCTTGGTTTATTGATTGGCTTTGACCGCATGTATAGCCTTTGACTGTATAACCTTACGGTTCGACAACCTTAGCGAGACCTCTGCTCCGCCATTTATCCGTTGAATTAGATTCCCTATCACGTTCGTCCCTCACTGTAGGGAATGACGACTACTTTTATTAAGTGAATAATCTCACGACTCCGTCATTCCGCCATTCTGTTGCTTTAGAGGCGAGGAACGAAGTATCTGGAATCCGCTTTTAAGCTCTTCGCATCTCGCTTACTCGAATCCCGCAACTGTTCTTCAAATTATTCGAAGACTTAGCTTTTGGTCCTCCCCCTTGAACTCCGGACTATTGTGAGTGATGGTGTTAATAGAAGGGGGAGTTAGAGGGGGTTGCTAGCTAATGCCTAACCAACCCCTCCCAGCCTCCCCTTATATTGATATTTTCTGCCAAGTAACAGTCGTGATAAAGGGGAGGAGCTAAAAGCACCACTCTCACTTTATTTTCCTCACTTTTCGAATCCCGCATCTGCTCTTAAGCTTTTATCTTCAAAACAGGACACGCCTTATTCACGCCCCAATCTTTATGCCCCTTAACATTCTCATCTGAAATCAAGAACTGCTCTTGCAGTGCGGCCATCAAACCAAACAGTGCCTTGCGCTGCGCAAGTGTGAAGTTATCTTCTGGTTGCAGCTCGGCATTACAACCGCCAACCAAACAAACCCCAATATTGCCCTTGTTGTGTCCTTTCACATGCGCGCCAGTTTGCGACAGCGGCCTGCCCAATTGGACATCCCCATTGCGACGAATAACAAAGTGATACCCCACATCGCGCCAGCCTCTCTTTTTATGCCATTGGCGAATCTCGGCTACGCCTACATCTTGCTGTGGCGGCGTGGCGCTGCAATGCACAGTAATAAAGGAATATGGCGGGCAATGAGGTAAGCGGAGTAAAACCGAAACCAGGCTGAATGAATAGGATGCTGAAGGTAAACAAGGCTCTAACGAAGGGATAAGCTCCATCTTGCTAGCCTGCTCTTCCGAATCAATTCGTTCTTTGGTGTCAGCCCGCTCTTGTAAAACAGACGCTTCTAACGGCTGATTTGGAACTCGATCAGTTGCTGGTGGAGTGTTTGACAAAATAAATCCTCGTGTTGTTGTAAATAGGCGATTAAAGACGCTGATAGCGATTCATTTAAATCAGGGTGCAATGCGATGTGTTGTCGCAGACTGGTGGCTACGGTTTTTTCATAGCCGGGGTGGTGGCTGACATAACGTAAATACATCACGTAATAACCCAGAGGCGATTCACGCCGCGATCGGCTGATCATCCAGCAAATATCGTCATAGCTGGGGGCGTCACCGCATTCATCCTCATTAAAATAACAACCTTCTAAATGGCTTTCTTTATAACCGTTAACTTCATAGCTCAGTACTTGGCCAAACCCATCACTATCACTAAAAAATAACGGCTGACGTGATTGAGTGAGGGAGTTAGCACGGCACTCGATGCTCGCCATTCCGGGTTGATACGCTGAAATAAAAAGAGAAACTATCGCCTTCATTAAGCACCTTATTGCTGCATGGGGAGGGCAATGTACTTCAACATTCTTGATTGGGGTTGGCGGGAATAACACGAAAACAGAGGAATACAGAAAAATGAGAGGTGCTTCGAAAAGCCATTGCTTAATAAGGTTGATGTTGCATATCTATCCGAGGCGATTAACCAAACATCTTTTCTTACAACTTATCTCATGGGCCTTTCGCCCCTAAAGCGCCAAAAAGTGTTGTTAATGCTTCTGTATATCAATGGATTTCTATACGAATGACTAATTAACAAGGAGCGTTAACCATGTGTGTTTCTCTAATTCTTTCTTTCATCCCCTTAAAAACCGGCTCGCCAATAAGCAAGTTAGTGCTATTGAAATTAGCCGATAACGCAGACGCGCGCGGCGTGTGTTTTCCTTCCCTCAATTACTTGGCGCAATATTGCGAAGTGTCGGTAAGAACCGTGAAACGACACGTTAACGAGCTCGAAAAACAAGGGTTTGTGAAGCGGATAAAGCGCTTTGATGATTCAGGACGCCAGCGCAGCAACATATATCAGCTGCGCCTTCCCAGCGACAGCCACATTCAGCAGGCCGATTTAGGCCAAGCGAATCAAGAGAACGCGAATGCAGAACAAACAGGTTTACCGTCAGCTTCGTCGGAATACCTACAGAAGACAGAATATGCGCAGAAAACCGACCATTCAGACACTCCCCTGGGTGACTCAAGATCCACCACGGAGAGTGATCACCTGGCACACATAATCTTTCATAAAGAACATAAAACAGAGTTGAGCTTGAAAAGCGGCCTCTTAGATGACACCGATGTTCTTGATCCCCAAAGCGGTTCTGAACAACATGAGGTATCGACACCTCAAGCCACCACTACTCCAATAAGCCAACAGAATGAAGTCGTGATTCACCTGCTCACCAAAGAGGGCAGCGCGCCGATTTATCATGAGTTCTACAAAATCTTAGAGCGAACCTACCCAAAGTTAGATGTGCTGCAAGAACTGCATGCCATGCAAGCCTGGCTGTACATCAACCCCGATAAGCGCAAACCCTTTGAGAACATTGGTCACTTTGTGAATGGCTGGCTAAGAAGAAGCGCCCAAGCCAAAGCGAAGCGAGACTCATCGCCAGTCTTTAAGCAGGCTAGAGCGGCTAAGCAAACAAAAGCGGCTAAACCAGCAAGGGCTTCTGCTTCTACATCGACCAAGGAAGCTAAAACCCAACCGGCAGCCAAGACCATGGTTTACAAACAACCCACGCCCGTCTCTCAGGCCCTAGCGGACTACCAAGCCAAAAGCACCACCAATCCGTTCGAAGCGCGTATCAAGGCCCTCGTTCAATCCAAATCGCACGGCGCGGATTCTAAGCAGTGACCATTCGATTATTTACAGACGAAGCGCTTGTTCACACAGCCAAAGCTATTAAAAAAATAGCTTAGAAAACCAAGATCTTAGGAAACCAAAAGGCTAGGGCAGACCAAGCGCGAATACAGACAAAAAACGTCAAGAAACAAAAGTAGAATTAGGGAGAGGGCAAATGGACGATATCAGCCTAAAAAAACTGACAACGGAAGAAAAAGTCACCATTTTAGAAAAAGAGATAGCGCGAGTAGAAGGACGCATTGGCGAGTTTTTGAAACTGCTGGTTAACCACTACCCACAAGGGCTAACACGTACTGAGATTAAAGCGTTATTGGCGGTAAACAACAACCCAAGCTTCGTCTCGCTGTACCGCAACGGCAATATTTTCATTGATATAGAAAAGCGCTACTGCGACGCAGCACAAGAAAACCGCTACCACATAGGCACTCAGTACCTGCAAGACGTACAATGCTCTCGCTGGTTGAATGCGTGGTGAGAGGCTTGTCCAAATAGGGTAAATTCCAAACTAGTCAATATGCACTTACTTTGCTAGAATACGCAGAAAATTAAAACCGTATGAAAACCGCATAAAGCGAACAAATTGTGACTATTGCCTGTAGGAGCCAAACCTAAGGGCGGTAGCGTATCCAAATGCGACTGGCTAGCAAGTTATGCGGTAAGCCTAAAGGTTTAAAGCCGTTTTGGCGGCCTATTGGGGCGGTTTTTAAAAATTCAGCAAAATCTAGGTTTTACAAGGGATTGTCGAAAACAGACTGCCTCAAAATGAATAAAAAGTGTCTCAGTGGCTTTGAGTGACTGAGGTAATAAATAGATAAAATATTAATTGGATAGAAGAATGCTTAATAATAAAACAGTTTTAATTACTGGTGGTACAGGTTCGTTTGGTAAGCAATTTATCAAAACAATTCTTGAGCGTTACCCTAATGTTAAGAAAATCATTATTTACTCTCGTGATGAGCTGAAGCAATCTGTCATTAAGCAATCATATCCAGCATACGATTTCCCTCAACTGCGTTTCTTTATTGGTGATGTGCGTGACAAAGAGCGCATGACGCAAGCTTGTGAAGGTGTTGATGTGATCATTCACGCTGCTGCGATTAAGCAGGTAGACACTGCAGAATATAACCCGACAGAGTGTATTCGTACTAACGTTGACGGTGCTGAGAACGTTATCCACGCAGCTCTAGCTTGTGGTGTTAAAGACGTAGTTGCTCTATCAACGGATAAAGCATGTGCCCCAATTAATTTATACGGTGCGACTAAGCTCGCTTCAGATAAATTGTTCGCAGCGGCAAACAATATTCGCGGCTCAAAAGATATTCGCTTTAGTGTTGTGCGCTACGGTAACGTAATGGGCTCTCGTGGCTCTGTGATCCCTTTCTTTTTAGAGAAGCGCAAAGATGGTGTGTTGCCAATCACTCATAAAGAGATGACTCGCTTTAATATTTCATTGCAAGACGGTGTGAATCTAGTGATGTTTGCTTTAGACAACCATTTGGGTGGCGAGATCTTCATTCCTAAGATCCCATCATATAAGATTCTAGATATCGCAGAAGCCGTTGCGCCTGAGTGTGAAACTCGTGACGTAGGTATTCGCCCTGGTGAGAAGTTACACGAAGAAATGATCACAGATACGGATTCTCTTAACACAATCGACTTAGGTCCATACTACGCAATTCTTCCTTCAGTTTCTTACACTTACAGTGAAGCTGAATACATTGCTCACCATAAAGCAGAAAAAGTACCTTTTGGTTTCAAATACAATTCAGGCACCAATACTGAGTGGGAAACGGTAGAAGGTTTACGTAAGTTAATCGTTGATCACGTAGATCCAAACTTTAAGGCTTAGAGCATGATACCTTACGGCAAGCAAGAGATTTCACAGCAAGATATTGATGCTGTGATTAATGTATTACAGTCGGATTTTTTAACACAAGGTCCTCAGGTTCCAGCATTTGAAAAGTCACTAACGGACTTTACGGGTGCTAAGCATGCATTAGCGGTAAACAGTGCCACTTCTGCCTTACATATTGCTTGCTTAGCCCTAGGGTTAGGTGAAGGTGACATGTTATGGACTACACCCATTACTTTTGTTGCCTCAAGTAACTGTGGTCTATATTGCGGTGCGACAATCGATTTTGTTGATATTGATGCTGCTACTTACAATCTTTGCCCAGTTAAGTTAGAAAAAAAGTTAATCGCAGCTAAGGCTCAAGGCAAATTGCCTAAAGTCCTGGTTGCGGTTCATTTGTGTGGCCAACCTTGTGACATGAAAGCGATCAGTCGTTTAGCGAAAGAGTATAACTTCAAAGTGATTGAAGACGCATCGCATGCGATAGGAGGCAGCTATCTTGATAGCCCAATCGGTTCATGCCAGTATTCAGATATCACGGTATTCAGCTTTCACCCGGTTAAGATAGTGACAACGGCTGAAGGTGGTGCTGCATTAACAAATGACGCAAACCTAGCCGAGAAAATGAACCTCTTTAGAAGCCACGGCATTACACGTGACCCTAATTTAATGGTAGGGGAGTCGGATGGTGATTGGTATTACCAACAAATTGAGCTTGGTTATAACTATAGAATGACGGAGCTACAGGCAGCTTTAGGCGTTTCACAAATGTCTCGTCTTAGTGAGTTTGTTGCTGCGAGACACGTATTAGCTAATCGCTATAACGAACTGCTTAATAGTTTACCTATTACTTTACCTTACCAGCTACCAGAAACCTATTCAGGTTTACATTTATACGTAATTCGCTTGCAGTTAGACAATATTGATAAAACGCACAAGCAAGTATTCGATGAACTGCGTGCTAATGGAATTGGCGTTAATTTACATTATATTCCAGTGCATACTCAACCTTATTATCAAAATCTTGGTTTCAAATTAGGTGATTTCCCAACATCTGAGCACTATTATCAGGAAGCGATTTCATTACCATTGTTTCATGCCATGACAGTTGAACAGCAAGATGAAGTTGTTTCAGTTCTGAGTAAAGTGCTACAGGGGTAATATGAATATTGCAATCATTCCTGCTCGTGGGGGAAGTAAGCGTATCCCACGTAAAAACATCAAGCCTTTCCATGGTAAGCCTATGATTGCTTATTCTATCGAAGCAGCCCGAAGTTCAGGTTGCTTTGATAAAGTGATCGTTTCGACGGATGACCAAGAGATAGCCGACGTTGCTGTAGAGTATGGCGCTGAGGTCCCTTTTTTGCGTCCTAAGAATATTGCCGATGACTTTGCAACCACCATGGATGTTATGCAGCATGCAATAAAGTGGTGCTTGGATCAGGGTCTTAATATTGACAATGTGTGCTGTATCTATGCAACGGCCCCTTTCGTATTGCCAGAGTATATAAAGCAAGGGTTAGCTGCGCTTTCTTTAGACGATGTGGAATTTGCTTTCAGTGCGACAAGTTTCCCTTTTGCTATTCAACGCGCCATCTCTGTTGATGAAAGTGGCTCAGTATCAATGTTTTCTCCAGAATTTGCGAATACACGTTCTCAAGACCTTGAAGAAGCGTACCACGATGCAGGGCAGTTTTACTGGGGTAAATCAACCGCCTTTTTAGCGGGTAAAGCGATTTTCGCCGAGCATTCAAAAGCGATTTTGTTACCAAGGAAACGTGTTCAAGATATCGATACTCCGGAAGATTGGGAGTTGGCAGAGTCACTATTCAGCGTTTTGTAGAGGTTACTATGAAGATAGTTTTTCGAGCTGATTCTTCGATTCATATTGGTAGCGGACATATAATGCGCTGCTTAGTCTTAGCTTCTATGCTCAGGGAGCACGGGCATCAAATTAGTTTTGCATGTCGTCCTCAACAAGGAGATCTGCTCGATTTTGTTAGGAGTAAAGGCTTTGAAGTCAAAGAGCTTATTGTTCCATCAGAATGGTCAACACCAAAAAGTAGTGCAGATTATGAAGCATGGCTGCAAGTGCCTTGGAAAGTTGACGTAGACAGTTTTGTTTCTACATTCGATAGTGTTGATCTCGTGATTGTCGATCATTATGGCATCAATGCCGAATGGGAAGAGCACTGCAAAACGCAACTACAATGTAAGGTGTTCGCGACAGATGATTTATTGCGGCCACATAACGCAGATATGATTCTCGACCAAACTCTATCTCGAACGCCTTCTGAATATGAATGCCCTGAATTGGAAACAACCGTTTTAACTGGCTGTGACTTTGCTTTGTTAAATCCCAACTTTGTTAAATACCGTCAACAAGCGATTCAATCGTCACTTCACAAATCGAAACCACGTGTGCTTGTTAGCATGGGGGGAATTGATCAACCTAATGCAACTTTAAAAGTACTGCATGAGCTGTTAGCTATTTCAGACGATAGACCATTGGTCACCGTTTTATTGAGCAAGAAAGCCCCAAACTATCGAAGTGTGAAACAATTTTGCACCCAAAATAGTGATTGGATTGAGCATATCGACTTTGTTGATAACATGGCTGAATTAATGGTGCAGCACCATATTGCTATAGGGGCTCCGGGGACGACCTCGTGGGAAAGAGCGTGTCTGGGGTTACCTAGCATCATCATTCCATTAGCTGACAATCAGAAAACGGTGACGAAACAGTTAGTTAAAGCAGGGGCGGCCATTCAGGTAACTTTATCTGATATAAGTAGTAAACTAAGAAACGCTTACCAAATCGTAATTAATGAATGGAACCAACTCCGTTTCACGAGCTTGAGCCTATGTGATGGGCTTGGGGCATTTCGTGTCACTCAGTGTGTCAATCACTTACTGGCTGAAAAGAGGAATGCCATATTATTACGTCCAGCAACCCAAGCTAATATCCGTCAAGTATACGACTGGCAGGTTTTACCTGAGACCAGAAAATATGCACTCACTCCAGAGGTTCCAAAATGGGAAGAGCACCAGGAATGGATGAAGGCTAAGTTAGCCATCGCTAGTGATTACTTTTATATGATTGAGTCATTGTCTACACACAGTAACATCGGTGTTATTCGTTTAGATAAACAGACTAACGGTGAGTATCTAATTTCTATATTTGTTCAACCAGAGAGCTTTGGGCAAGGTTACGCTAAGCAAGCGTTAATAAATGTAGACTCACTTCACCCAGATATGACAATTCACGCAACAGTGATGGAAACGAACAGTGCTTCTCAGCACCTTTTTCGGTCTGCAAACTATCATCAAACTTCACCTGACTCTTTTGTTCGCTACCCACTAATTCGAGAAAACAAATGAATAAATTTATCACTATTGATGGTCGTAAAATTGGACCAGACTACTCACCATATATTATTGCAGAGCTATCAGCTAACCATAATGGTGATATTAATCGTGCTTACCAAATTATGGAAGAAGCAAAGAAAGCGGGCGCAGATGCGATAAAGCTCCAGTCTTATACACATGAAACTATCACTATGGATTGTGACTCTGAGGAGTTCCAGATACACGGTGGTTTATGGGATGGCCAAACTTTGTATGAGCTTTATAAAGGCGCGCATATGCCTTGGGATTGGCATGAACTGTTGTTTGCAAAAGCTAAAGAACTGGATATTACCATTTTTAGCTCACCTTTCGATTTTACAGCGGTAGATTTGCTCGAAGAGCTAAACGCCCCTGCTTACAAAATAGCTTCTTTTGAATTGATTGATTTACCCCTCATCGCTCGAGTTGCAAAAACAGGTAAGCCGATGATTATGTCCACAGGTATGGCAAACAAAGAAGAAATCCAAGAGGCTGTGGACTGTGCAAGAAGCAATGGGTGTGAAGAGTTAATAGTTTTACACTGTGTGAGTGGATACCCAGCACCTGCAGAACAATACAACTTACGTACTATTGCAGACATATCTGAACGCTTCGATGTATTGTCGGGCCTTTCTGACCACACAATTGACAACGCTACGGCTGTTGCTTCCGTTGTTTTAGGGGCTTGCTTAATTGAAAAGCATGTCACTATGGACCGAAATGGTGGCGGCGCGGATGATAGTTTCTCGCTTGAGCCAAAAGAGTTAGCGCAATTATGCAAAGATAGTAGAACCGCTTGGCAATCGTTAGGTCATGTAAACTATGAACGAACTGAAGCTGAAAAGGGTAATGTGAAATTCCGTCGTTCATTGTATGCTGTAAAAGACATAAGAGAGGGGGAGCAACTCACGGAGGGTAATGTAAGAAGCATACGTCCTGGGTATGGGGTGTTACCGAAGTATTTTAATATTATTATTGGGAAAAAGGTGAAGAAGAACATATCAAAGGGAACTCCTCTATCTTTCGAGTTTATAGATTTATAGATGAAGGGTATATTAAAAACTAGTGGTATTTATATTATATCCACAGCTGTTTCTGGTATTACTCCGATACTACTGATTCCTATACTAACTAGTTATTTAAGTCCGACCGAATATGGCAATTTGTCGATGTTCACAATTTTATCCGCTGCAATGACTTCGGTAATGGGATTTGGTACAGTTGGTGCAGCCAACAGAAAATATTTTGATAATAAAAGTGATTTTGAAATAATTAAATCTTATAATTCTGCTTGCTTTACAATATTATTATACAGCATATTAATGATAATTCCTGTTGTTGTTTATATTTATAATGTCGGATATGTTTATTTAGACATACCGCCTGAGTGGGCTTTATATTGCTTTCTTATTGGAATTTTTACATTTGTAGTTAATTTTAGATTAGGCCAATGGCAAATAAGAGGAATAGCATGGAAATATGCTTGCGTGCAAGTAGGTCAATCCTTGCTCGTTTTTATTATAACATTTCTCTTAATTAAACAAGGCGAATATCGTGAAGAAGTTAGGGTATATGCTGGTGTTATAACATCTATTATCGTAGGAACTATAGCAATATTTTTGCTAGCAAAAGAACGGCTTTTATCGTGTAAAGCTAATAAGGAACAAATACTTGAAGCTCTTTCATTTGGATTGCCACTACTACCTCATATACTTGGTGGTTTAGTTATTAATACATTCGACAGATATTACATAGGACTATATTTAGGGAAAGAGTCTTTAGGTTACTATTCTTTAGGTATATCTATCGCGCTGATTATGTCGATGTTCTTTCATAGTATAAATAAAGCATATAGCCCTTGGGTTTTTAAAAAGCTTTCGATGGATAATCAAGACTCAAATGTTCAAGTGGTAAAAAATTGCTATCAATTGTTTATATTTTTAATATTTATCTCTTTAATGATATATCTATTAGGGCCTTGGGTTTTTAAATTGATAATTGACGATAAATTTAATCAATCGATTCCTATTGTTATAATATTAATGATATCTCAAGTTTTTTTAGGGGCTTATTTGGTTGTGACAAATATAGTTTTTTATTCAAAGCGTACAAAATATATAGCTATAAGTACTCTAACTTGTGGGATAGTTAATGTCGCACTCTTACTGATATTAACTCCAATATTTAATTTGCAAGGAGCTGCATATTCTTCCTTGTTGTCAAATATGTTTTTATTTATATTAACATGGTACATCGCAATTAAGGTCCATAGACTGCCTTGGGCTTCTAGAAAGGTATTTGAAATTGAAACAGATTAAACTAATTATCTGGGATTTAGACGACACATTTTGGAGTGGTACTCTCTCGGAAGAAGGGATAACTATTTTACAAACTAATATCGATTTTGTCATAGAAACGTCTAAGCGTGGTATTATTCATTCCATATCGTCAAAAAATGATTACGATAGAGCAAAAGAGAAACTCGAAGAGCTAGATGTTTGGAGTTATTTTGTTTTTCCAAAGATAGGTTGGTTTTCCAAAGGATATGCTATAAAAGATACTCTCGAAGAAATGGGACTGAGACCACAAAATGTACTGTTTATTGATGATAACCATCTTAATTTAATAGAAGCTTCAAAAATAGTTGAAGGCTTAGAAGTAATACACCCGAACGATATTTCTTATATTCAATCTAATTTTGATATTGAAGGTAAAGATGATGAATCTCTTAGTCGTCTTAAGCAATATAAGATACTCGAAGAAAAAGTTGAGTCTAAAGCAGCGTACAAAACAGATCTTGAATTTTTACGATCATGTCAAATTAAGGTTAATATAGAAAGAGCATGTATCAGTGATTTAAAACGCGTACATGAGATGATAACTCGCACTAACCAGCTTAATTTTACAAAAATTAGACTTTCTATGTCCGAAACCGAAAAAGTGTTACTGGATGAAGAATTAAGCTCATATATAATAAGAGTTAGAGATAATTATGGGGATTATGGTGTTGTAGGGTTTGTTTCTATACAAGAAAAAGATAACACAGCATTGCATTATTGTTTTTCATGTCGAACAATTAATTTAGGTGTTGAACAGTTTGTATATAAACATTTCAACTGCCCTAAAGTTTCGGTTGTGGGTGAAACTGTCTCATCTCTAAGTACTGACGTTAGAGTGGATTGGGTTTCTTTAAGCGAGGAGTTACTGCAGATAGATAATAATAATAGAGAAAACAAAAAGAAGATCCTCTTTAAGGGGGGGTGTGATTTGTCTTCAATGATGTATTATTTATCCAGTAAAAATGAAATAATTGAAGAAACTAATTTTGTGACTGAAGATAATCTTTCTGTTCATGCTGAGCATTCATTAATTTTGAGTGGTAGGACAAGGATTGAATACGCGAATTCGATGCCATATCTACCTAAGCAGGCTTTCGAAACCGATTTCTTTAATAAAAATTACGATGTGGTTATATATAGTCTACTAATGGATTATACTCAAGATATTTATGTAGATAGTAAAGGGAGTAAAATTCCTTTTGGTGGGTATAATATAAAACCAGATATTAGTAATATGACATTTGAGAACAAAAAAATGATGAATGAGTTTTATGATAAGTATCATAATTCTGGTCAGATATCAGCGGTGGAATTGAAAGCTAATCTTAATTTGA
Organism: Vibrio sp. 10N.247.311.14; assembly: GCF_041467715.1. Classification (NCBI taxonomy): domain Bacteria; kingdom Pseudomonadati; phylum Pseudomonadota; class Gammaproteobacteria; order Vibrionales; family Vibrionaceae; genus Vibrio; species Vibrio sp. 10N.247.311.14. The sequence goes on along the minus strand of NZ_JBFSVE010000016.1, from coordinate 61,114 downwards.
TATTAGAAAAATTGAACGATGAAGTAAGATTAATTTTTATTAATGGTGCCGAGGTTTTAAGGAGTGATGATATTGATGATGTAAAGGCATATAATCGACATAAACATATAAACACAGTTATTGATGAATTTGTTTTGGAAAACCAAGACCGAGTAAAACTGCTCGACGTGAGAGGAATTGTTAAAAGTAAGAATGATGTTACAGATAACATACGACATTACACTCGGGAATCATACAAACGCATGTCTGATGAGTTGGCGTTACTAGTTGACTTGGAAGTTAAAAAAGGAAATATTCATATCCTATATTTTATAAGTAAAATTAGGAATAAAATAAAAAAAATCATGTCTAAATTTTCTAAAAATTAGAGGCTTTGTTGCGTAATTCAGTGGAACTAAATCAAAAACCTACGATCTGATCGGCTAAGGCCCCTACTTCTCGTAGTCGTATGCCTAAACCTCTTTAAAAACAACCAACTTTAAGCAATACAGCTGGTCACTCATTAACCATGGATCACCATTAACCAAGATGACGGTGATGGAAGTTAACTATTTTGAGCAAATATTGGCTTTAGTGGTGAATGCAGAACAAGAAACAACCACATGCGCTCTCGCCCAGCTTAAGTAGCAATAGTTACCTTTCTCTATTTCTTGAAGGACAAAGGGTTTCTTTATTTGTTCCCTGTTGTAATAATGTCGCATAAATTAATTAAATTTATTTTTGGTACTATGGAAAATATAAAAAGATACTTAAAATTATTGAATAAATACAATGAGTTTGATCTTGCTTATCTGTATGGGCATAGGACAAAAGATCTTGATTACCTAGTTAATACTAGTAAAAGTAAACCATATATTAGAATAATTTCTCTTGTTTATTTTTTGCTTAAACGAATATCATTTGGGAATGATATTAATAAAGGAGGAATATTGATATATGCTGGAACTTTTAATCAGTTAAATTCAATTCTAAGCACCTATTCTGAGTTAGATAGATTGGGTGGTAGTCCAACTCTTCTTATTGAACCTAATCTAAAGAAAATATGTATAGATAAAAAAATATCTTTTACAGTTTTGAGTTTTTCTATCAAAAATGTGATTGGAGCAATCTTTCTCAACGTCATAAGGTTTAGATTTATATTTTCGAAACATAAAGAAGTATCTGGGTTTCGGAATTGCTTCGACTACTTTTTCAAATCACACTATTATATAAATTATTTTTCACATTTAATTGATTATATGAAACCAGAAGGTGTTTTGGTTTCAAATGATCATAATGTATCTAACAGAACACTATTAAAAGTAGCTAAACAATTTAAAGTAAAATCTTTTTATATCCAACATGCCAGTGTATCTCACCTATTCCCAAAGTTAGACATGGACTTTGCTTTATTAGATGGAACTCAGGCATTAAATGCGTACAGATGTAATAAAAAAGGCATAAATAAAACAAGTGTGTTTTTATCTGGTGTAAAGAATTCGTTATCTAAGTTAGAAATAAAACCTTTATCAGAGGATTTATCGGTTGGCTTGGCTCTTAACAGTCTTGATAATATTGGTAAAGTCTGTCAACTAATCGATACAGCTATAGAAAAAAACATATATTTGCGAGTTAGATTTCATCCAAGTCAAGACGCTTCTTATATTAATTATATTATTTCTAGATATGATTCTGAAATTAATATTAAATTTACTACCCCTAGAGAAGAATCTATAGAATATTATTTTTCTAATATAACGGGTATCATAGCTGGAAATACGGGAATACATTTAGAGGCATCTTTGTCTGGTATTCTTTCAATATATTTCGACTTTAGTGAGGACGGTAAATATTTTGATTACTATGGTTTTGTGAAAAATGGTATTTCTTTGAATTGCGATCATGTCTCGGATGTCTTTAATTTTTTCATCGGTGACTATTCGATGAAAAGAGATATGATTGAAAATATACAAAGCTATAGTTCAACCTTTGGTACCAAATGGCAAGGAAATGAAGGTGAACTTTCAGCACGAGTAATTATGGATACTTATGATAAATGGTTATTTATTGAAAGAGAGTACTATGTTGATAAAAAAAACAATGAGAAAATTTTTAATTTAAGGCGAGTGTGATGGGAAAAAGAGTAGCGGTTTTCACAAGTGACTTATATCAGGGTGGTGTTGCTGAAAGCACTCGAAAAATAGTGGATCACTTAAGTGATACATGCACGGTTGATGTAATTGTTTATGATACAACACCGATTTTAAAAAAAGTTAAGTGCGCAAATATAGTTAGATTAAACCTACCTCTTTCTGCTAATTTTTCGACATCGAAGTTCAATCTTTTATGCAAGAAGATTTTTAGATATCCGGCCTTATTAATTGCTGTTTTTAAGTTGTATAGATATAAGGTTAAATACAAGCCTGATGTTATATATTCAATGACATATATACCTAATATAGTTAACGTATTGGTGTCGCTGATGCTTGGAGAAAGTTGTAAGACAATACTATCTGAAAGGCAAGACCCGCGTAAAGACCTTGTTGAAGGAACATTTTTAACTTATATATTGAAGTTTTTATATAAGAGATCGGACGTAATTCATGCCAATTCAAATGAGATGATAAGATCGATAGAAACTTTTTATCGAGTACCTAGGTCAAAAATTTTCCATTTAGATAATTTTTTTGTTTTGGATGATATTAAGAAGTTGAGTAGAGAAGGTATAGAACATGATTATGAATATATTTTTAATAACTTTAAGGTTATTGTTACTGCTGGTCGATTGTCAAAACAGAAAGGTCAATGGCATTTGATTGATGCGTTTGATGCTCTTTGCAAGAGCAATGATGCCTACCGTCTTGTCATTTTAGGTGAAGGCGAGCTGCGGAACTTTTTAGAAGATAGAGTTAAAAAATACAAATTGGAAGATAAGGTGTTTTTTCTCGGAAATGTTGACAATCCACATAAGTATATAGCCCGGTCACACTTGTTTATATTTACTTCTTTGTGGGAATCTTTTGGTAACTGTCTTGTAGAGGCAATGGCATTAGATATACCAATAATATCAACAGAGTGTGAAAGTGGGCCTGGTTACATCATTGATGGAGGAAATTACGGTTTATCATTAGGTAAGCTATCTGATGACTTAAGTGAAATATCGAGAAGTGATGTAATTAAGATTGTAGATTCAGTAAAATTTTTTGAAAACGAAGATAATCACAAGAGATTTTCATTGAAAAGTTATGATCGAGCAAAGTTCTTTGATGTTGATGAATTGAAAGATAAGATTGATAAATTGTTCCAGATATAAAGTGTAGGGTATTTTAGTGAAATTTATTTCGGCCTTGTTGATTTTTTCTATACCATTTTGGAGCCTACCATTTATTCCAGGTACTTACTCAGCTATAAGTCCATATTTGGCTGGTTTATTAGGCTTTATATTTGTTTTCGGAAGTAGAGTTAGTTTTTCAATCGATACTGTGTTGTATACATTATTCTTCATTTTCCTATTAGTCTCATATTCACTATATTCGATATATGTTGGTCATTTTAATGTTATATTCCTATCTGCTTATGTCATAGGTTTGCTTTGTTATCCTGGTTTTTATTTTTCTTTTCGCATTCTTGGTAAAGATAAAATACGTGATTATTTACTGTTGTTGTCTCGAATTGTTTCTATCTTCGCAATAATCGAATTTTTGATGTCAAAAATAGGATTTCTTTCTCACGTAAAATCGTTATTGACACTTATTTTAACCGGTTCAGCAAAGCAAGGGTTTGTGTTAACAACTAATGAACTATCGTGGGCTGTTCAACTTTTGCTGTTTGCTAGTATTTTTATCTATGTTAATTATAAAGATAGAGAAAACAGGTTCGATTTTTTCCTCTTGTTTACGAACTTTTTGATTATTTTAGTGTCATTTTCACTTACCGCTATTAGTGTTTTAATTATATCTTTAAGTTTTTATTATTTAGTTTTTCGTAGAGTTTCGCTTACTAATGTTCTTAAGTTTATTATTGCGGTATCGGTTTTTGTTAGTGTTTTTATTTTTATTTTTAAGTTCTGGAATCAAGGTGGTTACACTTTTTCAAGAATATCTAAATTATATGATATTGAATTGTATGATTTGAAAAATGCTTTTTATTATATTATTTCTGTTGATAATTCTCTATTGGTAAGGATTGGTTATCCGTTTGTTGCTGTTAATATGATTATTGATAACCCGGTAGGTTATGGGATTTCTGGTTTTTCTTATTACCTTAAAGATTATACAGATCTTATTGCTACACCTACAATGTATCTATCAGAATTACCACGGCACTTAGAAAATTTAAATGCAGATCCAAGAAATCTGATTTTGCGTCTTGGCGTTGATTTTGGGATTTTTGGTATTTTTTTATTTCTATGTGTGTTTTTTTCTAGAGTAAAAATCTGCTCTAGTCTCTCTAGAGACAAGCTTTTGGCTACTTTGCTTATTTCGTTAAGCTTTGGCGCTATGATGCAGTTTTCAACGTTTTATTTCTTTCTCTATCCTTTCACTATAGCATATGTAACTTTTTTACGAGATTATTGATGGCAAAACAAAAGAAAATTCTAGTGTTAACTCCACGCTTTCCTTATCCTGTTATTGGAGGTGATCGTCTACGTATATTTGAGATATGTAAAGAGTTGTCGAAAAACTATTCAATAACACTCTTAAGTCTTTGTGAAAATGAAAATGAGATGGAAATGGATACTCCTGGTGACGGTGTTTTTTCATCGATTCATAGAGTGCTATTACCGAAGTGGAAATCATATCTAAACTGCTTATTAACACTTCCGACTACAAAGCCTTTACAGGCAGCTTATTATAATAGTAATGATTTTTTAAATATGGTTGAGCAATTGTCGTTAGAGCATGACTTGATATTACCTCACCTTATTCGAATGGCTGATTATGCCAAGAATATAGATAAACCAAAGATTCTCGAGATGACTGATGCCATTTCTATGAATTATTATCGTGTTATAGAAACAAAAAATAATGCAGGTTTGAAAGGTTATATCTATAAAGTTGAACAGTCCCGTTTAAATCGTTACGAAAAAGGAATTGTAAAGTACTTCGATTATAATGTGTTTGTATCTCAATTTGACAAAGACTTTCTTTTTGATACCTCGGACGAATGTTACGAGAAAACACTTGTTTGTTCCAATGGCGTTGACTTGTCATCTTTACCTTATGAGTTTTCGCCAAGCAAGAAAGAAGTTGTTTTTATTGGTAATATGTTTTCTGCACAAAACTTTGATGCAGCAATGTGGTTTGCCAAAGAATGTCTACCCTTATTACGTAAACATGGTGATTTTACTTTTAAAGTTATTGGTCGAATTAAACCTGAAGGTGAGCAAAAACTTAAACGTATCGAGGGGGTTGTTGTAACCGGAGCCGTTGATAATGTAGTTGCACATGCAAGAGGGGCTGTTGCGGGTATATGCTCTGTTCGTTTAGCTGCTGGTGTTCAGAATAAAATTTTAGAATATATGGCATTAGGCTTACCTTCTATTACAACTGCTACAGGATTAGAGGGGTTAGACTCGACTCCAGAGCAAGATATATTAGTTGCTGACACACCTGATGAATTTACTAAGCAAATATTGCGAATAGATAACGATATTGAATTCGCTAAGTTTTTATCAGTAAACGCGCTTAACTACGTACAAAATAATCATTCTTGGTCGGGTAAATTGGCTCCTGTCACTATCGCTATTAATAATCTTCTTTCAAATTAAAGGTATTCTCATGATTCAACCTGTCATTATGGCCGGTGGTACTGGTTCTCGTCTTTGGCCTCTATCTCGCGAACTTTATCCAAAACAGTTTTTAAAAGTAACTGGCGAGCAGTCAATGCTACAACAAACCTTTGCACGTCTTGAAGGACTCGATCACACAGCTCCGTTACTTATTTGCAATGAAGAGCACCGTTTCATTGCCGCAGAGCAAACGCGTTTAGGTGGTTTTGAGCATTCCGGAATTATTTTGGAACCAGTGGGTCGTAATACAGCTCCCGCTATTGCTCTTGCCGCGCTTCAAGCTATAAAGCAAGTTGAAGGGTCGGATGTTGAACCAATATTATTAGTGCTTGCAGCTGATCACTTGATTGAAAACCGAATAGTATTTCAGCAGTCCGTTAAACAAGCTTTGGTTCATGCTAAAGCGAATCAATTGGTCACCTTTGGTATTGTACCTACTGCAGCAGAAACCGGATATGGCTATATGAAACGTGGTGTCTCACAAAATGGTACAGCGTTTAAAGTGGACAGTTTTGTAGAAAAGCCTAATTTAAACACCGCTCAAGATTATTTAGATTCTGGGGAGTATTACTGGAATAGCGGTATGTTTATGTTTAAAGCTTCTCAATACATAGAAGAATTGAAAGCTCATAACCCAACCATGCTAGAAGCTTGTGAAAAAGCCATGAGTGCCACCCAAGCTGATTTAGATTTTGTACGCGTAGACAAGCAAGCATTTCAAGCATGCCCAGCGGATTCAATTGATTACGCGGTGATGGAGCCAGTTTGTGCACCTAGCGGCTCAGGTAACTTAGTGGTTGTGCCAATGGATGCAGGTTGGAGTGACGTCGGATCTTGGTCTGCATTGTGGGATGTAACTGAAAAAGATAATAACAATAATGCTCACAAAGGCGATGTGATTGCAGTTAAATCTACGGACAATTATGTATATGCTGAAAATAAACTGATTGCAACAGTCGGTGTTAATAACCTGGTGATTGTTGAAACTAAGGATGCCATCTTAGTTGCGGATAAATCACAAGTGCAAGATGTTAAAGCGATTGTACAGCAACTAAAAAATTCAGAACGTTCTGAATATAAAATTCATCGTGAAGTTTATCGCCCTTGGGGTAAATATGACTCGATTGATTTTGGTGCGCGTGACCAAGTGAAACGAATCACCGTAAACCCAGGGCAAAAGCTTTCTATTCAAAAACACTTTCATCGTAGTGAGCACTGGATTGTCGTTGCAGGTACAGCAAGTGTGACCAATGGTGATGAAGTAATTTTGGTGACTGAAGACCAATCGACTTATATTCCTTTAGGTACGATTCATGCCCTTGAGAACCCAGGTAAGATCCCATTGGAAATGATTGAAGTGCAAACGGGTTCATACCTTGGTGAGGATGATATTGTCCGCTTTGAAGACAGATATGGTCGTATTTAAGAGGTCGATTAATATTCGCTCTTTTTAGGGCGTTTATGATCACTTAAGTTATTCAGTATTTCACAATATGTGTAGATTTTTCTTATGTTAATTAGTTCGCAAGTAATTAAAGAGTCAGGTATTCAATTTGGCACCAGTGGTGCGCGTGGTTTGGTAGATCAGTTCACTGCTGATGCCTGCGCAGCTTTTACTTATGCATTTATGCAGTGTATGCAAGGGCAGTTTAATTTCAAAACAGTTGCGCTTGCCATTGATAATCGCCCGAGTAGTCCTGCGATGGCGCAAGCTTGTATTAAAGCCTTAGAGCAACTGGGCCTTGAAGCCGTTTATTATGGCGTCGTACCAACACCAGCGTTGGCCTATGTGGCAATACAAGACAACATTCCATGCATTATGATTACTGGTAGTCATATTCCTTTCGATCGTAATGGTCTTAAGTTTTACCGACCTGACGGTGAAATTACTAAAGCTGATGAGCAAGCGATTTTAAACGCTGATGCGGCATTTACTGCAATCAGTGATTTACCTGAACTGATCGTTAACCAACGCGCGGCAACGGACTATATCGCTCGTTACACTGAGTTATTTGATGCTTCATTACTTAGCGGCAAACGTATTGGGATTTACGAGCACTCAAGTGCTGGGCGTGATTTATATGCGCCGTTATTTACTAGTCTTGGCGCTGAAGTTATTTCACTAGAGCGTAGTGATGAGTTTGTACCGATTGATACTGAAGCGGTAGCAGATGCGGATAAGCTAAAAGCACAAAACTGGTCTAAGCAATATCAATTAGATGCTATTTTCTCGACCGATGGCGATGGTGACCGTCCGCTAGTGGCAGATGAGAACGGTGAGTGGTTACGTGGTGATATTCTTGGGTTGTTATGTTCAAGTGCGATGAACATTGAAGCACTTGCAATACCCGTTAGTTGCAATACCGTGGTTGAGAGCTTAGATGTGTTTAAACATGTTGAGCGTACAAAGATTGGTTCGCCTTATGTTATTGCCGAATTCGCGTCACTGGCGAAGACGTATGCTTCTATTGCCGGTTTTGAGGCTAATGGTGGCTATTTACTGGGTAGTGATGTTCAAGTGAATGGAAAAACGCTGAAAGCACTGCCAACTCGTGATGCCGTTTTACCTGCTCTGATGCTGCTTGCTGCTGCAGGAGAAAATGGTATTTCTCCACTGGTTAATGCCTTACCTAAAAGAGTGACTGACAGTGACCGTATTCAAAACTTTGCAACCGAAAAAAGCCTGCTAATTTTAGCTGATGGTCAGGCTAACCCAGAACTGTTATTGGCTAAGCTAGGTTTTGACTCGGCAGCAATTAAAAATGTTGATGTTACTGATGGGTTACGTTTAACGCTTGATAACGATGATGTTATTCATCTTCGTCCTTCAGGTAATGCACCTGAGTTACGTTGTTATTCAGAATCTACGAGTATCGCTAGTGCTAAGAGGTATGTTGATAAGGTCTTAGAGAAAATTCAATTAATCTAAACTACATTAGCCAAGCTATTTCTTTTTCTATTTAGCTTGGCTATTAAGTTTTCATATACCAACGATATAGTATTTAGGGATTCAGATGAAAATTGCTATTGCAGGTACGGGTTACGTAGGCTTGTCGAACGCGATGCTTCTTGCACAACATAATGAAGTTATTGCTGTAGATATTGTGGAAGAAAAAGTACAGTTACTTAACGATAAAAAGTCACCAATTGTTGATACTGAAATTGAAGACTTCTTATCAAATAAGTCTTTAGGCTTCACAGCTACACTCGATAAAGAGGTGGCTTATTCTGATGCGAAATACGTCATCATCGCTACACCCACGGATTACGATGTTGAAACCAACTACTTTAATACCTCTTCAGTCGAAGCGGTGATAAAAGATGTAATGGCGATTAACCCAAATGCGGTGATGGTGATCAAGTCGACCGTGCCTGTAGGTTATACTGCAAGGATTAAACAAGAACTTGGTTGTGAGAATCTACTGTTCTCTCCTGAATTTTTGCGTGAAGGTCGCGCGCTTTACGATAACCTGCACCCATCTCGTATTATTGTTGGTGAGAAAAGTGAGCGAGCTAAAGTGTTCGCTAATCTTCTTGTTGAGGGTGCAGTTAAAGGCGATATTGAAGTTTTGTATACTGATTCAACCGAGGCTGAAGCCGTTAAGTTGTTCTCAAATACTTATCTAGCAATGCGTGTTGCCTATTTTAATGAATTGGATTCTTATGCTGAATCTCATGGTTTAGATGCACGTCAGATTATCGAAGGTGTAGGCTTAGACCCACGTATCGGTTCGCACTATAACAATCCGTCATTTGGCTATGGGGGTTATTGTTTACCGAAAGATACTAAGCAGCTGCGCGCCAACTATGCAGATGTGCCAAACAGCATCATTGGTGCGATTGTTGATGCTAATACCACACGTAAAGATTTTGTGGCTGACTCTATCATCAAGCGTAACCCACAATGTGTTGGTATTTACCGTTTGATCATGAAGTCAGGCTCCGATAATTTCCGAGCATCTTCAATTCAAGGCATCATGAAGCGCCTCAAAGCCAAAGGCATTGAAGTGATTGTGTATGAACCTGTACTGGAAGATAAAGAGTTCTTCAACTCTGCTGTGATCAAAGGTCTTACCGAGTTTAAAGCGATGTCGGATGTGATTGTTTCTAATCGGATGGTTGAAGAGCTTCAAGATGTCGCTGATAAGGTGTACACCCGAGATCTATTTGGAAGTGACTAATGGCTTCCCAATAGTCTCATTTAAAAAAGAGGATCCTTTGTGATCCTCTTTTTTCTAATAAAAACCATGGCTTAGTCTGATGAGTGTCTCAGTGCTGAGACGAAGTTGAGACCGTTTTATTTTGCGCTTGATCCTCCCCAATAGGTGAGGATAGGTGGCTTATTCATGAAATAGCTATAAGAATAATATCTAATAATAACAACCTAAAAAGGGCTTAAATCAATGTCGCTGTTTGATTACCTTATTGAACTCTCTATGTTCTTCTTTCTTGCCCTTGCGGTGTTGTATTGTATGCGAAAAGTCGGCTACGCCATTGGCTTAGTTGATAAACCGAATGCCAGAAAGCATCATGAGGGTGTAGTTCCTCTGGTCGGCGGTATATCTCTTTGTATTACCTTGTTGTACTTCTTTTACCTGAATGCTGCCGAGATCAATAACGCTGGGGTGATAGGGCCATGTTTAGCGGTTCTGGTATTGATCGGTGTGGCTGATGACCGCTTCGATATCAGTTTTAAACTGCGTATGGGCGTGCAAGCTGTATTGACGCTCATCGTGATGCATTATACTGGGCTAACGCTTTCTCATGTTGGTAATGCATTTGGGTTTGGTGTTTGGGACTTTCCGGTTGTCATCGATTATGTTGTTACCATATTGGCTGTGATCGGTGCAATTAACGCCTTTAACATGGTTGATGGTATTGATGGGCTCCTGGGCGGTTTAAGCATAGTGGTCTTTACATCGTTAGGTGTGGTGTTTTATGCCCATGGCCTTGAGTTTTATACCTTCTTTATGGCAGTGATGGTGGTTATCTTACTTCCCTTTGTGCTGTTTAATTTGGGGTATTTTGGCAAACTACGTAAAGTGTTTATGGGGGATGCCGGTAGCATGATGATCGGCTTTCTTGTGATCTGGATTTTAATCCGAGGAACACAGCCTGAACACGGCCACTATACGATTCGTCCGGTGACGGCATTGTGGTTAATTGCGGTGCCTTTGATTGATATGATGGCCATTATGATCCGTCGCATTCGAAAAGGGCATTCACCGTTCCAACCTGACCGAGAGCATTTTCATCATATTATGCAACGCATTGGTTTTACACCACGTGAATCTCTCGTTGTGATTTGCTCGGTACAGTTGATTTATTCCACCCTGGGTTTATTAGGTGAATACTTCCAAGTGCCAGAATACATTATGTTCTACACCATTACGGTGTGCTTCTTGTTCCACACTTACGCGATGACGCACTCTTTTAAAATGGCGAAAATCGTACGAAAGTGGAAGAAGCTAGAAAGCTAGAAATGAGAAAACTAGAAAGCGAGAAACAAGAAAAGCGAGTCGTTCGATAAAATGGCGTAGCGCAAAATACGGTAAATTTAGAAAGGGCCCAACCTCACTGTGAGGTTGGGCCCTTTTTCGTTTATCTGGTGAGTTCAGGTTTAATCTTTTGGCTCATAATCCTCTTCGCTTGAAAGTCTTCATTGATTCTTCTTTTTTGAGCCTTTTTTCTTGAACCTTCTTTTCTTAAGAACCTAGGCCATTAATATACTTTTTCGGGAAGGTTGCGGCAGCGTCTAACCCAACTGGTAATGCGCCAAACATAACTCATCGCTACGGTATAAGCAGCAAAGCAAACCAGAAATAGAATGAACATGGTTGATTCCGGTACCTTTAAGAATTCACCGTAGATACCAAACCCTGCAAAGCTGCTGGCAATAGCACAAATAATGGCGAGGGTTTGGCGAGGCGTAAACCCTAGGCGTTGGAAAATATGGTGTAAGTGTTCCCTGTCGGGTTTAAAAGGGGAGTCACCGCGGCGTACGCGTCTGAACATGATCGCGGCCATATCCATCAGCGGAATGGCAATCAACCATAAAGCAGTAATAGGGCGCATTTGTGCGGCTGATGGATCTTGGCTAGCGCCGAGCAGTAACCAAATAACGGTAAAGCCAATCATCATGCTGCCCGCATCGCCCATAAAGACTTTACGTTCTCGCCCGAGAATACCGAGATTCATTAAGATATAAGGAATAATCGCAACAATAAACACCACGCACAGGTACGCTAAGCCATGCTGACTGTCGACTTTCAGTAATATCGCGATAGCACCTAAGGTTACAATAGCAAGCCCACCGAGCAAACCATCAATACCGTCCACCATATTAAAGGCATTGATTGCGCCTATCACCGCTAAAGTTGTGATAACTGGGCTAAGAAAACCTAAATGTAAATCGCCAAGCCCGAAAAGGTTACCGATGTTTTCCAATCGAAGATCGGCAAAGTACATCATGCAAATGGAGAGGAGGGCTTGAACAATAAGGCGGAGCTTGAAACTGATATCGAATTTGTCATCAAGGGCGCCGATAACAATAAGCGCGGCGATAGAGGCCAAAAAGACCTCACTATGCGGGATGACATTTGGGTGGGTAACGAGGTACTGGCTGATCGATAAGCTGATCGCAATGCCTCCGACAAGTGGGATTGCGCCGTTATGTAACTTCCTTTCATTTGGTTTATCGACTAAACCTACCGCTTTCGCGACTTTTCGCATCAAAAAGAGTGAGGAAAAGGAGAAGAAGCCAACAAATGATAGCTCTAATAACATGATGAATCCTAGCCAGTTTTTATTGTAGGTAATTTATTTGCGTAAATAATACGCTAACGAATTGGTTATGTATACTGTTGACTATGGTCTGATCTGTTTATGAATGTTTAATGATTTATTTTGTTTATTTATGAGAAAGGGTTAATCATTCGTATCTAATCGTTCAGGTGAGGCATGTCGCGTTTAAAATCAAGAGCTAGAGGATGCCTAGCCCTTGGTATACTCAAAGTTATCAACCTAGCGAGTCATTCCATTGCCAAGGTCGCTGGCTATAGTGATATTGGTTGAGCTGAAACGACACGGGTGTTTTGATGGCCGCATAGCTGTAACACTGCCTATCATGCGGTTTATCGACCATGACGGCCTTCTCGCCATAACAAATATCACTGCGTGGATCTTGATAATGCTCATACAAAGATAACGATAATGCTTGGCACCATTGAAGATGCTTTTCCCAAACAGTCGTTCTATCCCAATGGCCATCGGTTTGTTTCAGTGCGCTGTAGTATTTGGCTAAAGGCAGCCCAGCGTACTGAGTGTGTAAACGAACATCGTGAAACATGACCATCTCTGCGCTCAGTATGCTGTCGGCATACTCATTCAATACCGAATGTAGCCTCGGTTCCTCCATAAAGCGCTCATAACATTGCTTTGCTATCGCTTCTAAACGGTTTTGTTCGTTCAATGAGCTCAACGACATGACTCGTTTGTTACCGATGAGGGTATAAACCGAAGGCAGCTCAATACCTAAAGCGAAGGCGCACAGTTGATGCTTGTCCGTTAGGTTTTGATGAAAGTACTGGGCGCGGTTAAAAGACAGTATCATCATGCTATGCCTCCTAACATCATATCGTTAAACGCGTTTCCGTCTTGTCTGGAAGCGTTGGCGACATAAGGGGCGTACACCTCAAAAAGGAGTTTGGTATCGCTGTGCCCTAACTTATGTGAGATAAAAAGCGGATTCTCATGCGCGGCAATGTGAAGTACTGCTGCAGTGTGACGCGTCTCGTAGGCGCGGCGAGGTGTGAGCCCGGCCTTTTTCAAGGTTGGATGCCATACCTTTTGACTGATGTATTGCGTATTGAGTCCCTCTCCGGTTTTGGAGGGAAATACAAACGGGCTGTTGTTATTTCTTTTGTTCCATTGACGCTTGAACGCGGCGTATAAGGTGTCACACATCTGCAAATCACGACGAGATTTGGGTGTTTTCACATCGCAAATTTCCCCATTCACATAATTTTGTCTCACACGAATCAATCTATGCTCAAAATCGATGTGCTCCCAATGCAGTCCATGTACCTCACAACTTCGCATCCCCGTCCAAAATCGCAGTAAAAAATAATCATGCCACTGCTCATTGCAGCACTCTAAGAAAGTGCGCACTTCTTCCATGGTCAGTGGTTTCGAATCTGCTTTTTCTTCTTTAAGGGATTTGTAGCGTCGAAAGGGATATTTGAAGTCATGCTCTTCAGCGGCAAGGCTGATAATGGCGATCAGTGGCCATAAAATATTATTGATGCGCTTGTTGGTGAGCTTGCGCGTGCCATCATCTTTTCGACCTTCTTGCAGCGTCTGACGAAAAAACTCCACTTGGGAGAGTGACACCTCAGAAACGAGCGTATTGCCAAAGTGCGGAATGAGGTAGTGTTCGAGCGTGTTTTTGACCACGCTTTGATAGCTGCTTTTCCAATTGCCTTTTTGACGCTCATACCACTGGTTCGCAAAGTCATTAAAAAATGGATACAGACGGTCGGGGTACTTCTCGCGCTGTAAACGTTCAAACAGGTCGACTTTTTTACTGTCAGGGAAGTAGTCGCGGTATTGAAAAGTGCCAAGGTCAATCTCGGCGTTCATTTGTTTGAGGGCGGCTTGAGCAAGCCTTAAATTTTTTGGGCTAGCCATTTGTTTGGTGCCTTCGCGAAAGCGTTGGCCGTACACATGAATATCGAACTGAATGCGCCCATTCGGACGTACGCGAATATGAGCCATAGTGGCCTCCATCGATGTCAGATCTTAAATAGATCTGTCCCTCACCAATGGAATTCGCTAGAATCGAGCCATCGGCTGGGTCTGGTTTAAGTCCTCGCAGCCGGTACGGGGTAGGGAGGTTGCCGCCTTCCTATCCCAACTGCATGTTTACTCTTCTCAAACTCGGGTGTGTATCACGGCTTTATTGCCCAATGAACCTATCACCCTGCTTGTATAAAGTTTCACCATTCAATCTAGACTCATACTGTTTTAATGTCCAGTGTTTATGCGAATTTTCTGTGCGGTTATCTCTGCACCGCTTCGCGTTTTAAAACATCGACTCTAAATCTAAGGTGTGGTTTTCTCCTGCTTTTTCCGGCTTAGCCAAGCCTTTGTCTTTTTTATAATCTTCCAGCGCGATATTAATCTCTCGAATTTTCTGCGTGTTGTTAATGAGTTCGACAGCAAGGGATTGTGTCGGGAGATCGTTTCTGGCTTCGTCAAAGAAGCCCATATACGTTTCGAGACGGTCATTTTTATAGATGGTGACTTTCATCTCTTTCATTTCGATTAAGTTCGAAATTTTCAGGTCGAGAAACGATTTTAAATGAATCAGCACGATGATTTGCTTGTAGCTTGGCATGGATAAGTTAGACACCAAAATGGGTTTGGTGTGCGTTTCCTTTTCAACTTGCGCGACTAAGAACGAGTCCTCTTTTTGAATCACAAAATACGCCACGTCTTGAGAGCGGACATCAAGATAGTTGCGCAAAGCTGTTACTTCAGCCTTGAATGGAGAGATGTCAACGGTAAAGGTGGACAATACGTCAAGTGTATCGGCCATTTTTTGCTTAAATTCATCAAGCCCCTCAAGCGACAGTGCCGAGCATTGTTCGGAAGTTTTGATGATTAGTTTATCGTTTTCTTGGCGGATCAGGATGTCTTTATCGGCCGTGTTTTCGATCATGTGCCCAAGTATTTCGACACCAGGCTCAGAGGAAATGAACGAATGCCCGAGATCGATGTTAAGGTTGGTTTTGCTCGTTGCAACCTTACCTTGGCGCATGATTTTGAGTTCTTTCGTCTCCGGCTCAAATTCAATCATTTGGAAAGGGGAATGCGGCTTTATCTCATGGATAAGACTTTGACAGGTGGATTTGCTGATCGTTTGATAGTCACGTTGAACATCTGAATCAATAAACTGAAGGTGCAGATCAAGCGGAGCTTGCGTCTTAATTTGGCGACGACAAGCACGAGCTAGGATGGCATCGACATCATTTTTTTTGTTAAGAAGAGAGACCGCTTTGGTGTCGTAGATAATGATAGAAGGCGTGGTGTCTTTTAAATGACCGTCAATGTGGAGAGTAACGAAGTCCTCTTTCATGAGGTTTTTAAGCTCGATGGCAGATTCAAGCCAGTTTTTAAAGATATCACCCGACAATGAAAATGAGCGTAGCGCCTTGTTCACTCTGATGCCGTCGTTGAGATCTAAGGCAATGAGTGAATATTCAGGCGTATGCCCACCAATGATTTTGCATTGGTTTTTCTCAAAGTCAAAACAGAAGCTGACACAAAAGTCGTCGCTATTTTTGATGAGTTGACGTTGTATGCGTTGTAAGCTTTTTTGGGCGAATTTCGCGTTAATATGAAGTGGGACGGTCTTTTTTTTCATTCAATTTCCTTTATTGGTTGAAGGTGTCGTCATTGATATTGAGCGGCGTTTGGTTGCTCTAGTCCTTCATGACTCTTGCTGTTTGTGAGTCTGAAAATAGGCCAGATACTCATAGATATAATGCACCGTTTGCGGTGCCAGTGTGATGCTCTCTCGAAGGGAGAGTGTGATATGAAGCTCTGTGCTTCCTTCGTCTTTCTTCGTGATAAGGATAGTGTCTTTTTCATCGGCAAAGCGTTCATGGATGTTTTTCTTTTGTCGCGTCGGGTCTGTCTTTCCATTCACCATGAGGTTAAAGGTCGAGTGATAAAACTGAAGCTCGGGTACTTTAAAGGCCTCTCGAAATAGGGCGCCATCCTTTTGGTTTGTCGACATCTTGATTAAAATATGCGGCTTTCCATTACCGTCAATCAGCTCCATATGTTTCACTTTGCCTATGGCTTTCTCCCATTTTTTGCGTGAAACCTCAGGCTTATGCTTGTTGGAGTAAGCCCAAATGGTGCTGATGTCTGAAATGAGGAGGCGGTCTTTATTGTGATTGAACTGCTGGCAAAAAAGCGTCTTAAGTAAACTGTGTTGAATGCTCGGAAAAGGGCGACAATCCGGTTGATTTGCACGTAACGCTTTATCGGATAGCTCCGTAAGCAGCGTAGTTAAGTGTGATGTTGCTACGGTGTTGGGTTGGCCCTTGGGCTTTGGAGGGAACAAGTGGTTGCAAAGGGCCTCTTCGGAGAATAACAGTGAGTAATGCTTCTTTTCTTCTGTTGAAAGCTGCGCGTATTGCGTGTCTAACTTCGCGATGCGTCGAGATAGATCGTTCGATCCTTTTTTTAACCCCAATAGCCAACACAGTTCTGCTCGAGTGTAAGGTTTATTCTCTTTTGGATTCCCTGATTTTCGATAAAACGGGTAAAGCCAATCAATGCCATGGACATAGTGCTTACGTGTTGTGGCGTAGTGTTTGTGCCCGATTTCTCGAATGAGCTCTTCAAACACCAAATTATCATTGAGACTAAGCGTGTCCTGTACTTCTAACCAATGCTGAAATTGCGCGTTCAATACCTCTTGGGTCATCAAGGCTTGTAGTTTGGGTGGTAATCCCATATCGGTATCAGCGCCATGGCTGATGAAATGCAGGCTTTGAAGAAGAGAAACAAAGGCACCCGAATGCCTTAAATGATGAAAGCGGGCATCTTCACCACAAATCGCTTTAATCGCTTTGGTGGCGGGTAATAAGTAATGCAGCTGTCTTGATGTCGTGCTTTCATTTTCGAAACCAATGAGTGGCATCTGTGGGGAACGGCTGGTAATGCCCGTGCGAGCGGACAATCTCGGTTTGAGCTTGATGCACATACGAATGAGTGTGGCAAACTCAGGGGGAAGGTGTACGTGCACCCATCGTGATTGTCTGTTTTTCGTTTTGCCTTCCTTCGTTTGGGTTATATGCAGCGTAAAGTATTGATTATCATCTGAACCATGATTCGGGACGGCTTTTTTAGCGGGCCAAATGTCTTTAATTCGCAGTCGTATTATTTCACTGCGTCTGAGTTTGCCAAAATACGCCAGAATGACTGCGGATGCGCTGAATAAGCGCTGGAAGAAATGCCCTTTTGTATTACTGACTAAGACATGAACAATCTGGTGCAACGCGTCAATAGAGATGAAATTGGCGTCCACATTGACGGGTACGATTGGGTTGTGCAGTTCGTTTAAATCGATGTGATCGGTTAAATCTTGCGTCGTTAAAAACTTAAAGAAGCGGTGGAGTGTTTGTTGTGAATTGGAAGTGGTGAGCTTTGCATACGTGCGGTGTGCCCAAGCCATGAGTTCATCATGGTTTTGGCTCGCTTCAAAACTTAAAGGGGACGACTTGAGTATCTTCGTTAATCCTGAATATTGAGTCAGTGTATTGTCGCTGAGAACTTTAACCCGCTCGCCACCGTACAATATCAGGTTTTTTACAAATAGCCCCGCCAGCTGAGGCAAGACATTGTGCATTTGCCATCTCGTCACGTCGTACTCAGTTGGCTTTGTTCGGTTTTTCTTATACGCATTTAAGAGTTGCTGGTGAGGCCATTGTTCTTTTTCGCCTGGCTTTACTTTTTCATACCACTTGTCATCCCAAGTTTGTGCATAAATATCATCGAGTTGCTTCTCTTGATTGGGAATACTGAGTGTTTTCAGCTCATAGGCGACGTGTCTTGCCGGGTAAGCGATGTCTTTTAAGAGTGTTGGCACTACGTCGTCACGGTAATACCAGATCGCTTGCAAGAGAAAATGCAACTGCGCCTTTGAGCAAGGATGGGTTGGTGAGGAAGCGCCAGTTGATGGCTCGACGTCATTGATCAGTTGGTTAATTAAGGCATGAAGTCGGTCTTTGAGCCGATTGAGCCCCATTGAGGGATGAGAAAGCGTTGCCGCGTGTTGCTCATAGAAGATGGTTAAGGCGCGATAAACGAAGAGCGGTAAATGGTAGCGAGTAAACGACGCGTCATCGGCTTCTTTATCTGGCCGGCCTTTACTTTGGCGGCCTTGGATGTGTATTAGACGCAGATAAAGACGGTTATCGACGATTTCAATACAACCTGGCGACGTAAGTATGTGATGGAGATAGTCGATGGGCAAAGGGGCCACTTCTAGCGCTACGATTAACGCGACCTGCTCTTGACTAAGCGGAGTTCTCTTTTGATAAAAGGTCTCTAAAAATGTGTTGTACCTTTGAAGAAGGTGATAGGACGCACACGCATGAGACGTGATGTTCTCAAAGAGCTTGGCGTCATGATCGACTAATTTTTTTTCTTCTGTTTTCGGTATTTCCCATCCAAGTACATGGTGGAGATACAGTAAAATGGCGGTCAATGCGTTTTGGTAATTCGATTTGAGTCTTGCCGGTTGGTGTATCCATTGTCGTCTGATGTCACTTAACGTGGTTTCCGTGACTTGACGGCGGGCTTCTTGAGTGTTTGGCCAGCGGTGTAACACCCACTTTATGGCGTCTTCTGATGGCGTTAATGCATGGTTTTGCTGCGTGTAATGCACAATGTGCTGGATAGAGAGTGCATGCAAGAACGAAGCAGAAGCCTGGATGGTGGCTTTATCGTCTTTATCGTCTTTATGGCTTGTTGAAGGCGCGCTGCGCGCTGAGTTATCTGACATAGCACACCTTTTGTAAGTTAAAGTTCGAGGCAATGCGATTGACGTGTTGAACGAGTTGTTGACGATGCAGGGGGAAGATATGGTCATTGCCGATATTTTCACCGAGGTTCGCGTGCCCCATCAGTCTATCGATTTGAGCGTTACTTAAAGAAGAAGGGGTAACATGTTCGAGTGCGAATTGAGCAAAAGTATGGCGTATCGAGTAGGCCAAAAAGGTCGCCCCTCGTTGTTTTAAAAACTGGCGCAAGAGACTGGCAGAGACCGCTTGCGCCTTTTGATTATCATTGACCAGATACCACAATATGTCTTTCTCTAACTGGAAAGCCTGCGTGGGTAAGCGCGACATTACCCTCTGTTGTAATCGCTGATATTGATGAATTTGCTCAGAAAGGTACTCATTGATGAAGATTTCACGATAATGCCCCTTATCGTACACACTCGCTTTTTTCCCTGGAAAGTAACGCCGAGACTCAATACTGATATGGTGGGTGGGGCGTACGCCAGTACAGATCAAAAAGCATAATGTGAGATGATAAGTACATAAATTGTAATAGGAGACGAGCGCCTCGAGAGAGTTGTCTTCCTCAATCATTATGGCGTGTGAATGGACATCACTCTCCAGTTGGCGAAAAAAGCTCGCTAAAGTCACCACATCTACGTTACGTCGGCTGCCGATCAATATGGGCGTTTGCGCCGAACTTGGCTTGGATTCGCCTTCGTGATAGTGAAGTTGTTCAATGCTATGAGCTTCTAATGCCGCAGGGATGCTTTGTATTAAGGTAGTATCCACCAAGTAGACGCGTTCTATCCCCGAGCGGTTTTTTGTGCGTCTCTCTACGGTGAATTTCTCTTCAAGATTTAACGCTCTGATCTCAAAAATTAAGCGTTCTAGATAGCGTTCATGCGCTCGAAATATTTTCGCTCGTATTCGGTCACTGGATTCTTGTTGATAATACCGAGCATGGTCGTGATGAACCCTATGATGCTGATGAGTAAGTACATATCGAGGCAGTGCGGAGAGGCGATTGTCATTTTGAATGCAGATATTGAAATAGTTAATGAGGTTATCTTTTCGGCCCACCGATTGCTCTAACTCATCCAATCCATGTTGTTTCCAACGTTTCTCAATCATGGTCTTGAGTTCCCCTTTTTCGTTTGAGCTTAAAAAAGGACGTTCGTAGCCGCGTAAGGAAAGAAATCGCTGAAAAAAAGGGTTGAGACGAGAGGGGACAGGTTGCCATAAATAGACGATGCGGTTTTTGACTGGGTAAGCGACAGCGTATTCAACCCAAGAAGTGGAGTCGTACATGACGGTTCTAAACGCATTTTTTTGACACGTTTTGTAAGCCTGTTGGCGGAAAAGATCGGGCAGTGTGTAGTCTGAGATCTTAGCGCTATTGTCTTGTTTTCTTAACGAGGCTAATTCGCCCGTAAGCCAAAGATAAATGAACACAAAAAAGAATTTTTCTCGTTTTCGTATCGGGAGTCGGCTGCGATTTAAATTTTTGAAAATTCGGGTAAGGGAAGTGACCGAGAGCTTGGCTTCAGGGTAAGGGGCGCCACTTTGTTTGTTTCGATTTTTTCTTTTTTCGTTCGCAGTATAACCCAAAGCGCCCCTCTCAGAATAATCACTAGAGTGAAATGTTGTTCAATTAATGAACAGGTATTTATAATGAAATCAAGAGTGATTTGTGAGGTCAAGAGAAAGAAAGGAGGTCGCCATTGTTTGTGCGGTAAATGTGAACTGGCATCCAGAAAAAGTGAATCGCGTAGCATAGATCTTAGGCTACCGGCCTGCCGGATGACACGGACAATATGGAAACATAAGAGGTAAAAGACACGCCGAGCTAAGGTGAAGCGTCTCAAGCCAGTACAGTGACTTGATTAAGGTTTATATCGAAGATAACCGGATCAGTATCATCAAAACTTTACCTCGGACTTTTTCGAACCATGAATTTGCGATAATCTCTGAGTATCATTCTCAACGACTTGCGCATTATAACAACCGCCCCTCTTTCTTTTTTAGCAACGACCTCATCCTCCCCAAAGCAGAAGAATGCGACCAGACATCTTGCTTATTTGGTCGATATAGGGTGTTTAGAGAGAACCGTTTCGGGAGGTCGGAGTACAAGATATGTACCCAATAAGGCTTAATGTTCATAGGGAGGTGCAGTGTGTTTTTTCTGCAGAGCTTTAGAGGTTCTTTTGTGGCTTTTGCTTCCATTACCACACTTGCTATACTTCCATCTATATTTAATCATGTCAGATTATTCATCAGTCAGTTAAAGCCGTGGAGGTGGGATGAAAGAGCAAGTTAAAAAACTCATTGAAGAGATCAATAGAATTGACAAAGAGTTTTCAGAATCTTGCTTTGATCAGGGGATGTTTGAGCAAGTGAAGCTATCTAGGACAATCTCGAACGTTCCGGCCTCTCATATCTATAAATACCGCTTAGTGCTTCATGAAAGCATCAATGACTATCTCATGACCTCTCATATTGAGTTGAAATACTTTTATCGAGTAAAAACAAGAGAAAGTATCGACGATAAAATTACGCGTTATAGTGAGCGCGACAATCAGTATCCGGTGAACAATTGGCTCAATGATATTTTTGGGGCAAGGATTATATTAACCAAGTCCGAGATTGCAGAAGTGATGGAAGAGCTGGATAACTGGCAAGATGAACTTGGTTTGAAAAACTGGTATTTGCGTGATAAGGAAGGCTATAAAGGACTTCACATCTATTTTAAAAATAGAAGTAACTTTTACTTTCCGTGGGAACTTCAAATTTGGGATAAAGAAGATTTGAGGTCGAATGTCGAAAACCATGAGAAGTTTAAGCGAAGCTTTATTTAAGATTTATCACGGCGACACTACAAGAGCCATGTGTTTCGTTGTAAACACTCGATGTTCAAAGCAACTCAATCATGTACAAATAAACAATATTAAGTACGCGAGGGTGCTATGAAAACAAGTACCATTTATGCAGAAAAAGCAGTGTCATCAAGCGAAGCTAGAAAGCACTTTAAAGATTGCTTATCAGGGGAGCCTGTCGTCGTTTTATCGAACAATGAGCCTGCTGGTTATATGATGAGCGCCACTTTTTTTGAAGGACTTATGAAAGCTTTAGAAGGCAAGAATGTTGACTCTGCTTCATGGTTTAGACCAATGAGTGCTCGCTTAGCAGTCATTGCTCACCTGAATGCTCAAGCATTAACAGAACTTGATGAGAATACTTTGGGTGAGTTTCAAGAGTGAGTAGGTCATTAAATATTCGAGTTTTTAAGCATAAGATCTGAATTGATGCACTTACTGAAAGTGAGCTTCTTTCATGTCGATACCAATTTCTCCATTTATGGCTAAACGATTCATGAAGCTTGTAGTGCGTAAGCTATCGATATTGCTGAGAGTATTCTTAAATGCACCTGTTGATGGGGTAAAGAGACATCAACGAGCTTAAGTTTTGGTTTACAGAGGAGGAAAAAACATGAATACGACCATTGAAAAAGTGGAAGGTTTAAGCAGTCAACAGTAGGGATTGCTGTGTTGGTCATGACTCATTGCGGGCGGAAAAAGCATTTTGATTTTCACTCCTGGTTTTGTAGCGATGTCAGAGCGGTGAGTGCTAGGTCATTAAAGGGGATATACTTGTTTGGGTATTGTACCAGTGGTCATCAACCGAGCTTCAACAAACGGATGTATAGCATGCTGATTCCAAGTTTTAATCATCGTTGTAGATGGTTCTTATTATATTGTTGACTGCTAACCGATTCTGATAACTATCCAAGTACAGAAAATTACTTTACTTGTCATTCAGTCTTGATGATGCAGATCAGGTTGCGCAACACCTTAATTCTGTTCAATCAACGAGGTTGTTTTCTTGCGCATATTGAGCATACAAAATATCTGCAAAATCGGTTTCCGAGATACCAGCGAGCACTAGGTCTCGAACGGCATCAGCCAACAACTCGTTATCGCTGGTCAACTCATAGTCGTTTAGAGATTAGTACTCAAGAGCCACCATTAATCCAGTTCGTTTATTTGCATCCGGAAGCGCATGGGCTACCGCAATACTAGCCGTATATTTTGCAGCAATCTCAAAAATATCGTCTAAACCATCATAGACAATAGCATTATCAATCCTACCTAAAGCGCCTTGCAATTTAGGAATATCGACGGCCCCATTCATACCAGGCTCAGTATCGAGTATGAATGTATTGATTTCTATGACTCGCTCGAATGGAAAACAAATAATGTCCATTACATATGAGCCAGTTTTTCAAACGTTTTCCGGTGGGTTCTCAATGCTAATTTGGACTCGGATTTAACAATTTGTTGTCCGTAAATTCCTGATAAATCGAGTTTTTTTGTGGCTTTAATCCTGGGCCTTTCAACCGCGCCCACACCATAAGATTCCATTTTCTTATTCATCGACCTTCACCTCTAAAATAACCATTTAAAATCTATTATACTATTAGCCCACCCAAAAAACATAACGTCGTGTGAGGTGGCGAGGCAACGCTATGACTGCGCTGTCAACAAAACGCCTTCTAAACTGAACATGCTACCCGTGTCAAGCGAGTACAAGCCATCATCTTGTCACGATTAAGAGCGCTGGTGAGGTATTCGACGCTTTGGCAGTATGCGCACGTGCATCGTACTGGGCGAGATATCAAAATACCCCCTGTTTTAGCCCATATTGGGTGTCACTTCATATCGAATATCAAACGAAAAAGGAACGATGCAAGGGGTGTACTTGGCGCTCTCATTGAGCCCCTTTTTCATGGCGTCGGTACAAGTCGGTTGCCATGGTCACTGCGATGCACACTGTCTCAAAGGGGCCTCAGTCGCCACGATTGTGTCTCAGGGTGAAACGTTCATCTCTGCAAGGCTTTGATTTTAATTGAGTTTTCGGGCTGAGTGAAAATGGCCCTAAGGCGCTACGGCCTTGAATTAAAACTTCAAACGGTGAGAATACTGCTGACGGTGGTCTCTCTATGAGTTGTTTTTCATGAGAGCGTTTACCAGCATACGTAAGATTATTTAGCTTTAAGCGTTAACATAGTAATCACAGCAACGGTGCCAAATCTTGAAATTAACAGTGCCATCTATAATATTTAAGACTTTACGGGGTATGCTCATTGCGAAATGAGACAGCAACCTAAGATAAAGCTAAAGGCTCATATCAAATTTATTTGTTGGTGAGCTTGGTTGTGAAACTCTCTTACCCATGCTACTAATCGTTTCTCTCACATAGTCCCAATACTCAGGTACATCAAGCGTTTTTGCTTGCAATGTTTGAGGTACAAATCGACTCATCTCGCTGTTGAAGTCTGCCTTGACTGCATCATTTTCAGTTAGGTTTTTTATTTGCCTGCCCAGCGCAATCAAAAAATCATCGCGCTCTTTGTCGCGGGCCTCTAGTTTGTTGTTGATTAACTGGTTATTGACCTCAATGCCTCTTTGATTTAGCCACACAATATCCCATACATCACGGGGCTTAATTCGCCTTGCCCTGTATGCTAGAGCAATGAATTTATCCGCTAAAATTTCGTCCATTGTTTGACAACGGATCAGCATACCTTCTGTTTGTGTGTCGATTCCGTAGTGATTTATAGGCACTCGATTTGTCAAATCGAAAGAGGGTAAAGCACAAACATCAATGTGCATTTTCTGTCTGGGCAGATCAGCACGGTTTGGTTCTTTCTCGATGCTGATTTTCCACGATGATGTATTCCCTTGCTTGTCTGGGCTAGGTTTATTGACGTATACAGGTATCTCATATTTCTTTTGCAAAAAGCTCTGTATTTCATCCTCAAGCCCATCAAACATCGATGGCTTAAAATCATGACCACCATTAAAGTCTAAGTCTTCAGATAACCGAGAACTGTTGTAGCAAAGGCGTAGTGAGGTACCGCCAATGAAGGTGAGTCTTTGTAGTGCCCCGTGTTCTGTCATGACATGCAAAATATCATGATGAAGTATCTCTTTTTCGATCACTTCAACAACGGGTGCTAACTCAGGGTTACGTTTTAGAATTTCGTCTATTTTTTGTTTTAGCATAGTAGAGAGCCTAGTTAGTGATTTATCATTTGTAGGTTTCGTTTACAGCTTTTTAAATCGGCTAATGCTCGATGAGGCATAGCTCGATACATTTTCACCTCTTCGTCGAAGAATAGGTCATTTTCAAGCTGTGATACTTTGTGCTTAGTATGTGTAAACTCAACCACTCCGTAGCGAGTTTTAAATGTCCCACTTCGCCCCCGAGTCATTAGAGTCAGGCGATCCATAATGATTTGAGATATCTTTCCAGTACGTGATAATTCACTCTCTAAACTTATATAACTTAGGTAGCCAGGCCTTAATTTACGGGCGACTTCATATATTGCAGTTCGGGGATTTGGAGGGGTGATTGTGCTTTCAAAGAGACCATTAGCGATTCGATTAATGGTGCCTTTTTTAACACAGTCGTACAGAAATTTGTTAAAACGGGGTGTTTGTTCGACATTGAGAAGGTAGGCAAGTTCAGCCTTACTGAATACGCCTTTGCCAAATTTACTTGATTCAGCCATCGCTGAAATTAGTTTTTCTACCTTAGTCACTGGTCTACACTAAGTTACTTAATATGTAATTTAGTGTAGACCATATTGTGGATAAAAGAAATGGTGGTATCCATCAGAAAAAATACAGGACATATATTTGACAAGGAAACTTGGTTATTGGAGGCGGCTGCCATTTTTCAATACAAATTATCCATGCTTGTTACAACTTGCTCGGCCTGCCCCTGAGGAGCGGGGTTGCGCAAGCGGATGCTCAATATCGCATGTTCAGCTGGCTGTACAAGTAGAGTAGTGAAGACTATTCTTGTTCCGTTAAATGTACATGTAGAGGCTTACGTAAGACTCGATATTTCGAGCTATAGCCGACGAATCAAGAAGCATCGCCTGATAAGGCGGTGAGAAGTCACCCTCTGATGAATTACGCAACAAAGCCTCTACTTTTTCGAACCATGAATACGCGATAGAATATGGCCATCACTCTCAACGACTCGCGAATTATGACAACCGCCCCTCTTTCTTTTTTAGCAACGACCTCATCCACCCCAAAGCAGAAGAATAAGCTTAACCAGCTATGGGAGGAAGTAGGAAAAAAACAAAGGCGTATCGAACGTTATCAAGCCAAGCTGGATGATTTTTATCATGACTTCAAAGCATCGACTGAAAAGCAAGAGCAGGCAGTGTGCCGAGCGGCTGAGAAATGGATCCATCATCTGCTGACTTTTATCCCGCGCAAAACGATTAAAGGGCCGCAACGTGAAGCTCTGTACGATTGGATACAAGAAGAGTTGAGCATTTTAGAATCAAATCCCTTTAATCCTGTGGACTCGAGGGTGTTACGTGAGGCGTTCAATCAAGCGCTTTTGGCGTTACCATCGAACCAAGCGGAAGACATCTTGATAACGGAAGAGCAAATGGAGGCGTTTCGCGAAGAGATATCCATGATGCTGGGTTACGAGCTTGATGTCAGCGATGATGAATTAATGGCCATGATCAAGGATCCTCAAAAGTTTCACGACTATCTGCAAAGCGTGATGGCTGAAGAAATGGAAGAGGAACATGTTGAAGAGGATGACATCGATTGGGGAGGTGAGGATTATTTTTCTCAAACCGATGACCAAGCACACTTCGAAGTGTCGCATCCTCAAGAGAGCGACGCGCTTTACAGCGATAAACAGATAAGCAAGTTGTATCGCCAACTGGCTAAGCAATTACATCCAGACAAAGAAACGGACGAAGAGAAGAAGTCAGAGAAAAGCGCATTAATGCAGCAGCTATCACAAGCGAAGAAAGACAAAGATGTGGTGGCCTTGTTTATGCTGGCTCAGCAATACCTCCCTGAGCATGAGATGGTGATGGATGAAGGGATGCTTGAACGCTTAAAGATGACGCTGACTGAAAAAATTGAGCAATTAAATATTGATTATCAAGAGCTTAAGCATGGTGGTGATATCAAAAGTATCATTTGGCAACGGTTTGGTGGGGGTAATAAGGCGTCACGACAGAAAGGGTTACGAGAGTACCGTGATAATTTGCACAAAGAAGCGCAAGATCTCCTGGCTGAATGCCAAGAGGTCAAAACGGTTAAGCAGTTACAGTTGCGTTTAAAGCAGCGTATTGAGGCGTCTCGCTTTAACAATCCGTTTTTTCAAATAGATCCGTCTGAGTTGTTTTCCTGATTGTGCTTGAAGTGGGTAACTAAAGGATAGTATTAGACGGATAAAGTAAAAAGGCCTACAAATAAGTAGGCTCTTTATCTTTAGTTGGCTTTTTGTCTCGCCGTATTGACGATACAAATAGGCTTTTTTATGCAATCGATGAGCAAGCAACAACAATAATTTCATGTCGTTACCACGACTAAAAGCGGCGCCAATTACATGAGTAGAAAAGACTGTCACCACCCGCTTGGACGAGGGGGGGGGGGCGAAGCGGGTTTTCCTTTGGATAACCACACCTCAAAGATATCGCTCGACTTCATTGTTCATTCAGAGAATAACGGCTTGCTCGATAGTCATGTCGGCGAAACGTTGTTCATCAAATGACACTTTTTTTCACAACCGATCCTACTACCTGCGCCCTTTCTTGATCTTCCACTACAGTTTTGACTGTAAACTGTAGTAAAATTACGCTAATTTGTTTTTATACCGATTTATTTTGAATTGAACGAGGTCAGTCCTATGTCAGCTAAGAAGCCAATGGCTCTAGTGATCCTTGACGGTTACGGTTACCGTGAAGACAACCAAGACAACGCTATCGCGAACGCTAAAACACCAGTATTAGACGGTCTTATTGCTAACCAACCTAACACGCTAATCTCGGCTTCTGGCTTAGATGTAGGCCTACCTGATGGCCAAATGGGTAACTCAGAAGTGGGTCACACCAACATCGGTGCGGGTCGCGTGGTATACCAAGATCTTACTCGTATCACTAAGTCAATTTCAGACGGCGAATTCGGCCAAACTGAAACGCTAGTAAACGCTATCGATAAAGCGGTGAAAGCTGATAAAGCAGTTCACATTATGGGTCTTATGTCTCCAGGTGGCGTTCACTCTCATGAAGATCACATCTACGCGGCTGTTGAAATGGCAGCAGAGCGTGGCGCAGAGAAAATCTACCTGCATGCATTCCTAGACGGCCGTGATACGCCGCCACGTAGCGCTGAAAATACACTGGCACGTTTCCAAGAGCTATTCGCTAAACTAGGTAAAGGCCGTGTGGCTTCGCTTATTGGTCGTTACTACGCAATGGACCGTGATAACAACTGGGATCGCGTTCAAGAGTCTTACGACCTGCTGACTCAAGCAAAAGCTGAGTTCACATTCGACACTGCTGTGGCTGGCCTAGAAGCGGCTTACGCTCGTGACGAAAACGATGAGTTCGTTAAAGCGACTGAAATCAAAGCGGAAGGCGAAGAGTCTGCCGCTATCGTTGATGGCGATGCGGTTATCTTTATGAACTACCGTGCCGACCGTGCTCGTGAAATTACACGTGCATTCGTTCCTGATTTCGATGGTTTTGCTCGTAACGTATTCCCAGCGATCGATTTCGTGATGCTGACTCAATACGCAGCAGACATCCCGCTTCTATGTGCATTCCCACCGGCTTCTCTAGAGAACACTTACGGTGAATGGTTATCGAAGGAAGGTAAGACGCAGCTACGTATCTCTGAAACAGAGAAATACGCGCACGTTACTTTCTTCTTCAATGGCGGTATCGAAGACGAGTTCGAAGGTGAAGAGCGTCAACTTGTTGCTTCTCCAAAAGTAGCAACTTACGACCTACAGCCAGAAATGAGCGCACCAGAGCTAACTGAAAAGTTAGTTGCAGCAATCAAAGGCGGCAAATACGACGCTATCGTGTGTAACTTCCCTAACTGTGACATGGTTGGCCACACTGGCGTTTATGATGCAGCGGTTAAAGCGGTAGAGTCTCTAGACGAATGTCTGGGTAAAGTGGTTGAAGCAATCAAAGAAGCGGACGGCCAACTGCTAATCACAGCGGACCACGGTAACGCAGAAATGATGGTTAACCCAGAAACGGGCGGCATCCACACAGCGCACACTAACCTACCAGTGCCACTTATCTACGTGGGCAGCAAAGACGTTGAGTTCAAAGAGGGCGGTAAACTGTCTGACTTAGCACCAACGATGCTTTCTTTATCTGGTATCGCAATCCCGGCAGAAATGTCAGGTGATGTGATCGTTAAATAGTCAGTAGTTAAATAGTTGTTTGGCTCAGCGGCTCACGTTGAGCTTTAACGATTTTGAAAGCCCGCACTTCAAAGTGCGGGCTTTTTTATAGATGCGAGATGCGAGATGCGAGTAAACGGGATACGAAGAGCTTAAGAGCTGATTCGGGATTCGGGTAAACGGGATACGAAGAGCTTAAGGGCAGGAATTGGGTAAGAAAAACATGCAGGGGAGAACAGAAGGGCACGACCTTAAACAAAAGACGAAAAGAACAGTCTTGATGAATATCGAAAGAGTGACATTGCTTGAATGATTAGGTAGCTTAAGGCTCATACTATACTTATCTTTTACCTTATCTCTAGGCTGTTTATATGAACTCAAACCCAGACCGCTGGAAGCAACGACTGCAAAACTTAATGAAAGCGCAGCAAAGGCTTGAGAGAGCGTGCTCACAAGATAGCTACAATGAGTTAGAGCTCGCTGGGTTAGTACAAACTTTTGAATTTTCTTTCGAACTGACATGGAAGACCCTTAAAGACTTACTTGAGTTTGAAGGGTTTGATGTGGCTTCGCCGAGGAGCGTTTTTCGTACGGCCTTAGAAGCTAAGCACCTGTCTTCGGAGCAGTGTGAGATTATGCTTGAAGCACTCATAAAACGAAATTTATTGTCCTACACCTATGATGAGGAAAATGTCCTTGAAGCTCAGTCACTGATCTTAGAGTCATTTTCACCAGTGATAGGGCAAGTCACACTCTATTTAAAGCTTAAATGTGATCAAGAGGGTCAATGCGAACAAGAGGTTAAATGTGATCGATAGTTATTTGGGTAAACCAGACTCGGTCGGCCTTAAGCCTCATCAGTATCAGCTGATTGAGGATATTGTTTTGAACCATGTCTCAGTCATTCATGCCTGGGTATTCGGTTCTAGAGCCCTTGGAACTTATAAAGATAACTCCGACATCGATATTGTTATCGAGGGGCACGGTATTTCGTTAAGTGTCGTCGCAGGCTTGCAAGATCGTTTAGAACAGTCGTCGCTTCCATTCAAGGTTGACTTGCTCGTTAAGCATAGAATTACATCAAGCGAGTTACTTGCCCATATTGACATTTATGGGATTAAACTAAAGTAACCGAACGTATTATTATCAGCGTAACGGTGATGTTGATTCTTGAACCGATTGTTTACGTTTTGCCAGTTTATCTCGAATCTGAGTACCTGAATTGACTCGGTCATGTTTTTTATCATCAATAGAAAACGATAATAGTTTCATTAGCGCTATAGCTCCATCTCTACGCTTTCGATCTTCATAAGATTCAATCGTTTCAGTGGACATTATCATTACCTCTTCATATGAAATTTTAAATATAGACTATATGTTGTCTGGTGATAATGGCGCTTCTTGATGGCGAAACGTTTATATTTTTGCTCTAGTGAGACAAATTATTGCGTTTTATCTATAACCGAACGTTCAAAATCCAACAACCACTCTTTGCGGTTCATGCCGCCGGTGTAGCCGGTTAATGTTCCATTCGCGCCGATGACTCTATGGCAGGGTACAACAATACTAAATGGGTTCTTGCCGTTCGCACCACCCACAGCTCTTACTGCTTTTGGGTTGTCCATTCTCTTTGCTTGTTCACCGTAACTGATGGTTTCGCCATAAGGAATGGTTGTTAAAGCCTGCCAAGCTACTTTTTGAAACTCAGTGCCTTTTATCGCTCTTAATGGCAAATCGAATTCTATTCGTTGACCTGCGAAGTACTCATCTAACTGTTTCGCTGCCAGTTGGCAAAGGTCATCTGGATTGCTAGTCATTAGCTCTTCATGATTTACATGGTCAATTTCAATAAGCGACACACCATTACTCACAATGATCATCTTGCCAATTGGTGCGTCATAAAGCATTTTGTAAGTGGTGTCTTCCATGTCATCTTCCTTCTTTTAGTCTTTTTCTGCTCTCAAGCTCTTCGAATCTCGTATCTGCTCTTAAGCTCTTAAATCTTTTCGCATCCCGTTTACTCGCATCTCGTATCTGCTCTTAAGCTGCTTGAAATTTGATTCATGATGCGCAACACGCTACACTCTCTGTATGATTAAAACATTCAAGCATAAAGGTCTCAAAAAGTTTTTTGAGACTGGCAGTAAAGCCGGTATTCAAGCTAAGCATGAGCGTAAGCTTAGGATGCAGTTGGCAGCTATAGATACTGCAACCATTATTGATGATGTTGATCTACCTGGCTTTAAGCTTCACCCATTAAAAGGGGATGGAGATGGTATTTGGTCAATCACAGTAAATGGTAATTGGCGTATTACTTTCGAATTTATTGATGGTAATGCCTATATTTTAAATTATGAGGATTATCACTAATGAGTATGCACAACCCTCCTCACCCAGGTGAGTTTATTTATGACCTATATATGGAACCGTTTGGTTATAGCTGTCGTTTTGTTGCAAAGCAGCTTGATGTATCCCCTTCTACGCTGAATCGTGTTCTTAAAGGCCAAAGTGCAGTTTCTCCTGAAATGGCTTTACGTCTTTCTAAGTCACTGGGTAGAACCCCGGAGAGTTGGTTAACAATGCAGGATCACTATGATCTGTGGCAAGCAAAACAGAACGTTAATCTAGCGAAGGTAAATACGATCAACTTTGCTCTAGCGACATAAATATAACGAAGATGGACTAAGCGCTGCGTAGTCAGCGTTTGTCTTTCAGTTTTTGGTTTGTACTATCCCTCTTCGTATCCCGCATCTGCTTTAGCCCTCACACGAAGTGCAAAGCAATACCCTGAAATACCACCCATGATGTTCCCCAAGGCTAAACCAATAAACAACCCTTCGACACCATCAATTTGGCTGCCTATCCACGCAAAGGGCAAGGTAAACACAAACAAACGCATGAAGCTCCATTGAAAGGCTTTGAGTGGTTGATGCATGGCATTCATTCCACTGATCAGCATCATCACAATACCTTGGAATCCATAGCTAAAGGGGACGACCAACAAGTAATGCCACAAAATGCCTCGTACGGATTCTTCTTGAGAGAACAGGGCAGCTAAGGGGATGCTCAACGGCACCATCATTAAGAAAATCAAACCTTGGAACATCACAGCAAAACGCATACTGAGAAACAATGCCTTAAAGCTGCGTTGAGAGTTGTTTGCGCCAAAGTTCTGCGCCATGAAAGGCGTAAGGGCTGAAGTCAGAGACATCAACACAATGATAAGAATGGATTCAATACGCTGAGCAGCACCATAAGCAGCAACGGCTTCGGTTCCCTGTTTGGCCAACATCATCATTATGATGGCACCCGCTAATGGATTGAGCGCATTGGACAGTGCCGCAGGAGTGCCGATAGTCAGTATTTGATACCAATCGCTAAGGATGTTTTTGATATTCGGTAAAGCCAGAAGCTTTTCTCGTTTAATCAAGATGTACAGCGAGCAACACAAAGCGCCAAACCAACTGAAACCACTTGCAATTGCAGCACCTTGAATCCCTAGTTCAGGGAAGGGGCCGTATCCAAAAATAAGCAAAGGGTCGAGAACGCCGTTGATTAACCCTGCCAGCATCATGATTTTAGCAGGCGTTTTGGTATCGCCACTGGCACGAATAGCGCTGTTGCCTGCCATTGGGATCACTAATAGGGGAATGGTGATATACCAGATCAGCATGTACTCAGAGATCAGAGGCAGTAACTCCGCTTCGGCACCCAATAAAGTAAATAAGGGGTCGAGTGAGATAATGCCAACAGCGGAAGCGCAGCAGACCAGAAGTAGCGCGAGTAATAATCCATGGCAGGTAAAGCGTGCTGCATTTTGTGCGCTGCCTTGGCCAAGCAATCGACCGATACATGTCGATAAGCCAATACCAATCCCCATGGTGATGCAGTTGATGGCAAAGGTGACTGGAAAGGTAAAGCTCACTGCTGCAAGTGCTTGTGTGCCGAGCAGTGAGATAAAGAAGGTATCGACCAAGTTAAACATCAAGATCGCCACCATACCGAATATGGTCGGTATGGTCATGGTACGCAATGTACTCTCAATTGGGGCAGTTAATAGCCCGTGCTTATCTTGCATGCAAAACGCCGATAGAAACCAAAAGCGTAGGATAAACAGATGCGGGATACGAGTAAACGAAAAGCAGGGAAAGATGAGGGGTGAGAATCTGCACTTTAGCTCACAATTTTTTCGTTCCCCCCTTGGGATCTTTCACATCGCCCCCAACATATTGTTTGACCCACGCTAATCGTGGCAACTATCAAAATTTAAATGGAAATTATCAGGAGATAAGACCGATGAATATCCGTCCTCTACATGACCGAGTTATCGTTGAGCGCCAAGAAGTTGAATCTAAATCTGCTGGTGGCATCGTTCTAACTGGTTCTGCCGCAGAAAAATCGACTCGCGGTATCATTCTAGCTGTTGGCAAAGGCCGCATTCTAGAAAACGGTTCAGTGCAACCGTTGGACGTAAAAGTTGGCGATACCGTTATCTTTGCTGAAGGTTACGGCACGAAAACTGAAAAAATCGACGGCAAAGAAGTTCTGATTATGTCTGAAAACGACATCATGGCGATCGTCGAGTAATCTATTTTTCATTTAACTCTCAGTAAAAGTTATCAGAGCCAGTATTGGATGATTCATATCGTCATTCCAGAAATGAGGAACGAATTATCTGGAATCTAAACAGAGTGCGATTTGAGTAGATTCTGAATCACGTTCGTCCCTCACTGTTCAGAATGACGCGATAACGCTAAGACGCCCCGAAACAAAGAATTTGAAAGGAAATTAAGATGGCTGCTAAAGACGTTAAATTTGGTAATGACGCACGTATTAAAATGCTAGAAGGTGTAAACGTTCTGGCTGACGCAGTAAAAGTAACACTAGGTCCTAAAGGCCGTAACGTTGTTCTAGACAAATCATTTGGCGCACCAACGATCACTAAAGATGGTGTTTCAGTTGCACGTGAAATCGAACTTGAAGACAAGTTCCAAAACATGGGCGCGCAAATGGTTAAAGAAGTGGCTTCGCAAGCGAATGACGCGGCGGGCGACGGTACGACTACAGCAACAGTTCTTGCTCAAGCAATCATCACTGAAGGCTTAAAAGCCGTTGCTGCTGGCATGAACCCAATGGATCTTAAGCGCGGTATCGACAAAGCAGTTATCGCTGCAGTTGAAGAGCTAAAAGGCCTTTCTGTTCCATGTGCAGATACAAAAGCTATCGCGCAAGTAGGTACTATCTCTGCGAACTCTGATTCGACAGTAGGTAACATCATTGCTGAAGCGATGGAAAAAGTAGGTCGTGATGGCGTAATCACGGTTGAAGAAGGTCAGGCTCTACAAGACGAGCTAGACGTAGTTGAAGGTATGCAGTTCGACCGTGGTTACCTATCTCCTTACTTCATCAACAACCAAGAAGCGGGTTCTGTTGATCTAGAAAGCCCATTCATTCTTCTTATCGACAAGAAAGTTTCGAACATCCGTGAACTTCTTCCGACTCTAGAAGCGGTTGCTAAGGCATCTCGTCCACTTCTTATCATCGCTGAAGATGTAGAAGGCGAAGCGCTTGCAACTCTAGTTGTGAACAACATGCGTGGCATCGTTAAAGTGGCTGCTGTTAAAGCGCCTGGTTTCGGTGACCGTCGTAAGTCTATGCTGCAAGACATCGCTATCCTAACTGGCGGTACGGTTATCTCTGAAGAGATCGGCCTAGACCTAGAGAAAGTAACGCTAGAAGACCTAGGTCAAGCTAAGCGTGTAACTATCACTAAAGAAAACTCAACCATCATCGATGGCGCGGGCGAAGAAACAATGATCCAAGGTCGTGTTTCTCAAATCCGTCAACAAATCGAAGATGCAACGTCTGACTACGACAAAGAGAAACTTCAAGAGCGCGTAGCTAAGCTAGCTGGCGGTGTTGCAGTAATCAAAGTAGGCGCTGCAACTGAAGTTGAGATGAAAGAGAAGAAAGACCGCGTTGAAGATGCACTTCACGCAACTCGCGCTGCCGTTGAAGAGGGTGTGGTTGCTGGTGGTGGTGTTGCACTTATCCGCGCTGCATCTAAAGTTGCTGGCCTTGAAGGCGACAACGAAGAGCAAAACGTCGGTATCCGTGTTGCACTACGTGCAATGGAAGCGCCTATCCGTCAAATCACGAAGAACGCAGGTGATGAAGAATCAGTGGTTGCTAACAACGTTCGTGCTGGCGAAGGTAACTACGGTTACAACGCGGCGACTGGCGAATACGGCGACATGATTGCAATGGGTATCCTAGATCCAACTAAGGTAACTCGCTCTGCACTTCAGTTCGCAGCGTCAGTTGCTGGTCTTATGATCACAACAGAAGCGATGATCACTGATAAGCCACAAGATTCTGGCCCTGCAATGCCTGATATGGGTGGCATGGGCGGTATGGGTGGTATGGGTGGCATGATGTAATCATCCCCCTTTCTCTATAGCAGAGAAAGTCACACATAAGCTTTAGAAAACGGAGACTTCGGTCTCCGTTTTTTTACTCTTAAGCCTTATTTATTCGCATCCCGTATCTGTATTTCAGCTTCACCATCACTCTTTTTTTCCAAAGCTCCTTGGTCAGCCTGCCTTGTGCGTAAACTGTTGTTCATCAATTTTTTGCAGCATCATGTCACGCTTAAATGGTTTTGGAAGATAATCGTTCATTCCACACTCGAAGCAATGTTTAATATCATCATCGAGCACGGATGCCGTTAAAGCGAGGATATGTGTTGCCTGAAGTTGCAGGTTTTCTTCATAGCGCCTGATTCGCTCTGTTGCCTCAAAGCCATCTACATTCGGCATCATGCAGTCCATCAAGATAAGGCCGATGTCTTGATGATGCTCTTTATATAAATCAATCGCTTCTTGTCCATCATTGGCAACCCAATATTCAATCCCTAACTTATCTAAATTGATACATACCACCTTCTGATTTACGCGGTTATCTTCAACTACGAGGACTTTTTGACGTACAGTCGCTTCTATCGGCTCAGGTTGATGTTGAGGGGGTTGTGGCTGTGACCTTTCAAGCACGGAGTTCAACATGCTACTTAAGCGGGAACCGAGCATAGGAAGAGTCACATAGCCTGAGATAAAATGACACTCACTCATAGGATCACTAAGATTATCTTTCACTATGATGATTTTCACCTCTGGTGCTAAGCGATGCAGTGTTTTGGCTTGGTTAATATCTTCCATCAAAGCGATCTCTGGGAGGTCAGTTGCCGCCAAGTTTGTTTCGATTGATTTTAGTTGTGGTGAGTAACCAAGGCGGAACAAGTCATTGAGTAAAAGTTTCGATGGCGCATCTGAATAATAGACAACGGTTTGTTTACGATTTTTATGTTCAGAATGATCTGATGGCACTACGGCTAATTGGAAATGAAAGCAACTGCCCACGTCTTTCTCTGACTCAACGCTTATCGAGCCTCCCATCATTTCCACCATACGTGACGAAATACTAAGCCCTAATCCGGTCCCCGCAATATTGGAGGTGATGTTGGTATCTTCTTGGCAAAACGCTTTGAAAATGTGCTCTTGTTGGTCTGCTGCGATACCAATACCTGTATCTCGAACAGAAAACTCGACCACACACTCTGTTTCCAATGATGGAAGCCGTTTAGCGGTGAATACGATAGAGCCTTGTTCTGTAAATTTGATCGCATTTGAGGCTAAATTCATCAACACTTGGCGAATCTTATTCCCATCAACATGAATGTACTCTGGGAGCTCGCCATCAATTTCAACTTCCAACTTAATCTGCTTTTGATAAGCTTTAGAAGAAATCAGAGTCACGCTATCAAACAGCAGCTCTCTTAAGTCTGTCGTATGTGGATTAATTTCCAGTTTACCCGATTCAATTTTGGACAGATCGAGAACATCGTTGATCAACATAAGTAAGGTTTGAGAAGAGGTATAGATAGTCCCAAGGCAGTCTTTCTGTTCTGCGGATAGTTTGGTTTCTGCCAGTATTTCTGACATACCAATCACGCCATTAAGCGGTGTCCGTATCTCATGAGACATATTGGCAAGAAAGGCACTTTTTGCACGGTTTGCTTGTCGTGCTTTCTCTTGTGAAACAATCAATTGAGTTTCAAGTTGACTGGCACGCCACACAACATAAAGCAGCACCAGTAACGTCACCCCTCCTAATGCGGCTGTCGATAAGTAGCTGTACAACTTTATCTGCGTCAGGCTCTCTGCGATCTGCTTGGGTGTTTCGGTGAAAAGTAAGTTGAGCTCATCTTCAACATGATAAATACTGCTGGTGAGTTCTCCTTTGAGGCCGCTATCAGAGCTGTACCCGACACTCTTTAACCCTCGCTGCAATCGCCAAAAGTGGCGTTTAAAATTATTAAACGAAGCTAATGCACTGATCGTTCGGGAATTCTGTTCTATTTCATCTTGGATTTTGAACAATGAATCGACAATCTTATCTAATGTTGTCTGATCAAAATCGGTAAAGAACTGATACATGAGATCTTGTGTTTCTAAAGTCAATTCTTCAAGCTGCACATTATTGGATTCATGTACGAAGCGCTCAAGTGTCAACGCTGCATTTTTTAGTTTCTCAATGAGCCCAATTTGGTCCCTCTTGCCATGTATGCTGAC
Organism: Vibrio sp. 10N.247.311.14; assembly: GCF_041467715.1. Classification (NCBI taxonomy): domain Bacteria; kingdom Pseudomonadati; phylum Pseudomonadota; class Gammaproteobacteria; order Vibrionales; family Vibrionaceae; genus Vibrio; species Vibrio sp. 10N.247.311.14. The sequence goes on along the minus strand of NZ_JBFSVE010000016.1, from coordinate 22,889 downwards.
TAACTCAAGGGCTAATAATGTAAAGGCGGTGTGGTACTCGTCGAGATACTCGACAACTTTGGCATAATTAAAAGAAATATTGAGGTCGCTTCGTACGATTTTCCCATCTATCTCAGCCAGCTTTTCGATCAGCTGACTTCGCTTTATATTGAGTTGTTCTTGAATCTCTGGTTGCCTTGTGGAAACAAACTGCTGCTCTTGTCGTCTGACAGAGAGCATAACGCTATAAGCTTCAGAAAGACTGAGCTGGAGATTAATCATGTCCTGCTCTTTGTTCTTCAGAGCATGGCTAACATAGATATAGAGGCCTAAAAATAACACGATAGCCAAAAAACCACGCGAAATAATCGCTTTAATGGTCTGTTTATTCGTAGGTTCCTTAACCATGCTATTCCCGCTGTTTCATATCGTTCTATTCCTATATTAGAATTTAGTTTATTTTCAGAATTTTACGAACATTAGTTTTTGAATACCTGAGGTCTGTTGAGCTTTTATCAATAAATTTTTTAGGATGACATCGCTTTAGATGCGGCAATAAGTGTGTGGGCTATAAGCTTGTGAAACATGTTGATTTTCTCGCCTAGATTTTTGTTTGGAATAATAAGCGTTAGATCGGAGGTTTCGGTCTCTGTTTTTTTTTGCTTTTCGCATTTCGTTCACTCGAATCCCGCATCTGCTCTTAACCATTGCTCTTTATGATTTAGCGGCTTATATTCAACAGTACAGTTATTACATTGATTTAACATGGGTAGCTGTTGAATAAAGGACAATAAATGCTTGATTAAAAATGGATTAATCAAGTGAACAATAAGTCAGTGGAGACTCCCCAATGAAAAAACTACTTTCAGTACTTGCTGTGTCGGCAGCAGTCATGGCACCGGCAGCATTTGCTTCTTCGCCTGTTATGTTTTCAACGATTAACGGTTTCAACGCACCTGATTCAGATGCGGTTGGCGGTGTGCGTTTGGCTCTGCTTCACGGACAAGTGAACGACCTTAAAGGTGTCGATCTTGCCGTTGTTGGTATGTCTGAGACGCAAACGACCACAGGTGTGAACCTTGGTATTTTTGGTGCATCAAAAGTGAACCAAGAAATGACCGGTGCATCTCTGGGTTTCTTCAACTGGAATACGGGTAAAACAACCGGTGTTAACCTGGGTGCTGTGAACATTACTAATGATGTGAAAGGCGCGAACGTGAGTTTTGTAAACTACTCAGAAGGTAACACTATGGTTGATGTTGGCGCTGCGAACCTTTCAGAAGTGTCTACGGTTCAGGTTGGTATCTTCAACAAAACCAACAAAATCGAAGGCGTACAAGTTGGTCTGATCAACTGTGCTGACAACGGTTTCTTCCCGTGCTTCCCGATTGTAAACTTTGCTAAGTAAGGCTTAGTGTTACTATAGTGATTCATAACGCCTAAGTGCATCTGACTTAGGCGTTATTGCAACTCAACATTTTCTTATAGATATCCAAACGCCCCTCCAAAATAGATAAGCATATTGTTTTATATTTTCTATTGCAGTATTTTTACTAATGAGTACAATGTGCGATAAATTCCTAATGATGATTTATATGCTTTGATTAACCACCATACCGTCGATTTTAAAAAGGCTTTCTTAGGCCTGACCGCCAGTTTTTTAGTAGTTTTGAGCTTGTTGCTCGTTGATTCAGCGGAAGAATCAGATAAACAGTATGGAATGGAAAACCAAGGCGTAACACGCTCTTTAGCGGAGCTCACACAGATCATAAATGCGCTTGAGTACAACATCACTGCGCTTTATCCACTGCATGGGGATACCTACGTATTCTCGCATGACAAAAAGATCGAGGGTGAGACGTGTTACTTCACCAGTGAGGAGCAACATGCCCCTCGTTTTGATTTTATGTTCTCTGGCCCTCGCGAGATGTGCAACCCGGAATCGGACCTTTATACCGAAGCGGGTAAGCGCCTGTTCATCGCGCCGACCATGGCTTATTTTGCCAATACCATTGATACCATCTCTGCGATTTATTTCATTTCAAAAGAGAAATTCATTATCTCTTCGCCTTCTGATTTTGCCAGTTACATTAAGGGCGACACCTTTGATTCGGTTGTGAATAGCAGGCCTTATTGGGTGAACACGATTCGCTTTGGCTTAGCTCAAGGGCAAGACCAAGTGGTGTATACCGGCCAATATGATGACTACCTGACAGGTCAGAAAGTGGTGACCTTAACCAAAGGAATCTACGTTAATGGTGAGTTTAAAGGGGTGTTGGGTGTCGATGGCTATGTCTCGAACCTAGTATCGAACCCTACCCATGGCTATAAAGTCACCAGTACTCGAGGCGCAAACAAATACGGGTTTATGGATTTTACGTATTCCAAGCCTCTGTATGTTGATGACATTAACACCCAGCTATATCTGAGTATTGAAGAAGATAAGAGCGAGCACTTTCTGCATGTATTGGAGATGGAGAAGATTCAGCTTTCGATACTGTTGGTTTTGTATCTGCTCTCGGTTTTATGGCTATGGCGCTTCTATACAAGACAAGAGCACCAGCGTTTAAATGAGCTAGCAATGCGCGACCCATTAACGGGCTTGCTGAATCGACGTGGTTTTGAGGCTCGATTACTGGCGCAAGATGAAGAGCCGATTATTGGTGTTGGCGTGTTTGATATCGATGATTTCAAAGTCGTTAATGATCAGCATGGCCATAAAGTGGGGGACGAGGTGATTTGCCATGTTGCTCGGTTGATGCTGAACAGCGTTAGACAGCAAGACATCGTGGCACGGTTTGGCGGTGAAGAGTTTGTTGTCGCGATCACGGGTGAGTCTTCGGAGTTGCTTTCATCGATCTTTGAGCGAATTCAAAATGATATTAGCCTGCAAAGTTATCGATGCCCAACAGGTGACAAGGTGAATATCTCAGTGTCTGGTGGCGCGACGCTTTACTCTTTGTATAAGTTCGACAGCGTAGGGCACTTGTGGGAAAACCAGAGTATTCGTTCGTCTGATGAGCAGCTCTATAAGGCAAAGGCTGCGGGTAAGAATCAGGTGTGCATTCAGGTGTATTAAGTTCTCCCAAAATAATGCGAAGCCTAGTCGTTTGACTAGGCTTCTTTGTATCATTGGCATTACCACTAAGGCTATCAAGTGCTGCGCTATTTCTTCACGCGACCTTTTCGCATCCACTTTTGGTGAACGCCACGACGTAAGCTTTGGAAGCTGTTTTCCACTTTATCGACACCAAGCAGAATCACTAGCGCCATTAGCGTGATAATGACCGATTGGGAAAGATGCCCTAGTGCGATCATCATTCCTAATGCTGCGAGTACCCAGATAATTGCGGCTGAAGTCACGCCATGAATCTTGCCATCCAGTGTCATCATTACACCAGCCCCAAGAAATCCAACACCCGTAATTATCTGACCAAGCACACGAGCTTGATCGAGTGTGTTGGGGGATAGGCTGATCGCCATGGTGAGGAAGAAATAGGTACCACTGATGATCAGAATCGACGTTCGGATTCCGACGGGTTTACCACGTGTTTGCCTTTCGATTCCGATTAAAGAACCACACAGCATGCATGCAGCGAGGCCTGCCCAGCTAAAGGGGGCAAGGTTGAGAGTTTGTTCTATAAATTGTGACATATCACCCCTCCTAAAAATTTAGAATAGAGCAGAGTATGCTAATAATAGACCGGACGATCGAACAAAAACTTTTTGTCTTAACGATTGATAAAGATTACTTAAAACCTAGCAGCCGCTTGTTGTTAAGGTGAAGGCTGGTGTCGTGGTCTCTGTCGCTTCTTGGTACTCAAGGTAGCAGTTATCAGCCTGTTTTTTTCGGCTAGAAGGCGCATAAAGAATAATGCCATCGTTCGCGTCAGTGTTGGTAAAGAACCAGTCAGCTCTGCCCGTATCCCAAACCGCATCCAAGAACGTGGATTCGATAAGCATTGACCAAGTTTGATCGTTCATCGCTGCAGGGTAACCGTAAGCGACCAATATATCGTCACCCTCAACATTAATCGATGCGCTAGCTGCTTTATCTAAGCCCAATGCTGATGTCTTACCATAAAGCATAGCACTTGCGCCCTCCATTCCGCCTTTAAGGCCGTTTAATGTCGAGATACGAGCATCGGTTTGAAGGTTGAGGAACTTAGAAGCTGCAGTGACCGACACAATACCTAGAATCACGATCACCACGACCAGCTCGATGATGGTGAAACCTCTTGAGCTGAACCTAAGCGCTGGTTGAGATGTGGTTGCTGGTGGAGCAACTGAGGTATTGTGTTTCATTGATACAACTTCTCTATTCAATGTGTAGGTCGAGCGGTGTCTTGCTGCTGCGTCCGCCAATCTCACGGGTTAACTTAGGTACTAGGTAGCCAGAAACCTCAGAGATTAATCCTTTAAAGTGATGCTTCGCCTCTTCATCTGAAATATAGAAGTGCGCTGCGCCCTGAACCTTATCAAGTACATGCATATAGTAAGGTAAAATACCGGCGTCGAATAGCTTTTCGCTTAATTCTTTCAATGAGTTAGCGTTGTTGTTTACGCCTTTAAGCATCACGCCTTGGTTGAGCAGAGTAGCACCACTTAACTTAAGCTTGTGGAAGGCTTGTTTGAGCTCTAAGTTGATTTCGTTAGCATGGTTAATGTGGCTGACCATCACCACATTAAGGCGAGTTTGAGCTAACAATTGGCACAGTTCATCCGTTACTCGAGCGGGAATCACAACCGGTAATCGGCTATGAATTCGAACGGTTTTTACATGCGGGATCTGTTCGATAGCATGGATAAGCCATTCGAGTTCGCTGTCTTTGGCCATCAAAGGGTCGCCACCCGACAAGATAACTTCGTTGATCTCTGGGTGAGCAGCCACATAGTCTAGGCTGGTTTGCCAAACAGACTTCGAGCCCTTGTTATCTTGGTAAGGGAAGTGACGACGGAAGCAGTAGCGGCAGTTAATCGCACAACCGCCTTTCACAATCATCAGTGCACGGTTCTTGTATTTGTGCAGTAGCCCAGGAATGGCGTTGTCTTGCTCTTCCAGTGGATCAGCGGAATAGCCTTGGTGTACCTCAAACTCTTCGCTTAGCGGTAAAATTTGTCGTAGCAATGGATCGTGTGGGTTGCCTTTTTCCATTCGTTCGACAAAGCTAAGAGGTACCCGAAGTGCAAATAACTCACGAGCAGCGAAGCCTGCTTGCCACGGTGTTGGGTCTATTTCCAATGCCTCAAGCAGTTTTGTCGGGTCAGAGATCGCATTCGATAGTTGTTTGAGCCAGTTTTGCTCAACAGATTCGACTTTTCGGGTTATGATATGCGGCATTGAAATTAACTCAAAGATGTGGAAGAGAAAATCATGGCGTCAGTAAGCACCAATGAATTCAAAGGCGGTTTAAAATTCATGATGGATAACGAGCCTTGCTCAATTATCGAAAATGAATACGTTAAGCCAGGTAAAGGCCAAGCGTTTAACCGTGTTAAACTTCGTAAACTGCTGTCAGGCAAAGTGTTAGAGAAAACATTTAAGTCAGGCGATACAGTAGAACTAGCGGACGTTGTAGACGTTGAACTAGGCTACCTATACAGCGATGGCGAATTCTACCACTTCATGAACAACGAAACATTCGAGCAAATCGCTGCTGATGCAAAAGCAGTAGGCGAGACTTCTAAATGGTTAGTTGAAAACGACGTATGTACTCTAACGTTGTGGAATGATAACCCTATCACAGTAACTCCACCAAACTTTGTTGAGATCGCAGTAACAGAAACCGATCCTGGCCTTAAAGGCGACACACAAGGTACTGGCGGTAAGCCTGCAACTCTAGCAACAGGCGCGGTAGTTCGCGTACCTCTATTCATCGCTATCGGTGAAGTTGTTAAAGTTGATACTCGTACTGGCGAATACGTTGGTCGTGTGAAGTAATTGACTTCAAGTATCTGAAAAAGGTCGCTTAGGCGGCCTTTTTTGTATCTGGAGATCGGGGAAAAGCAGAAGAGCAGACACGCGTAAACGAGATGCGGGATGCGAGATACGAAGAGCTGGAAAATCAAGAGTGAGTAAGCCAGATGCGATTCACCTTGGTTACAAGGCTACATTATGTGACTAGTGTCATATTTTGGTTGTATTCTGGATGAAAATCAAAAATTTTATCTAACTTATAGATTTACAAGGTGTTGTTGGCGTTTATATATCGCAACAAAAATCTCTCAATTCAATATGTGACTGTTTAATATTGATTTTGTGAATGCGTGTGGTGGGAAGGGAAGCTGATTACAATATTGTTAGAATGAGTAGAGTCTACTAGCTTTATACGCGATGTTATTAAGCAACTACGTGGATATTAATATGAGACTTAATGCAATTACGTTGGCTCTTGGTTTGGTTAGTATCGTTGGGCTTTCAGGATGTGATGACGATGATACAACCGTGTCAACCACGACTCCGAGTGAGACTCCCTCGACTCCCAGCTCCCCAGCTGAAACGACTAAATACAGTGTGACTGCAATTGATGGTTATTTACGTCATGCTCGAATTTGGTTAGACCTTAACGGTAACTACGTCTTAGACGACGGTGAGCCTAATGCTATTTCTGGTGATGGCGGAGTTGCAGATTTAGACGTCACCGATGTCGACAACCCTGAACAGTACCCTGTCGTTGTGCAAGCGATCTCCGGGCAGACGATTGATGAAGATGAACCTGATGTTACGGTGTCTGACGACTATATTATGTCAGCCCCTCCAGGTGAAAAAGATGTCACCCCTTTGAGTACGCTAGTTCACGTATTGATCGAGCAAAACACTACAGATTCTGACGATGCTGCTGCGGTTGAAGCAGCAAAGCAAGCTGCCATTCAGCAAGTCGCTGATCAGCTAGGCTTAGATGAAGATGAAATCTTAGGTGATTTTGTTGAGTTAGGTGTTGAGGCTGCCGCTTATGCCGCTGAAAACTTGGTTGATTCAAATGTTTTGCCTTCATCTCCTCAAGAGTTGCAAGAAGTTGCTGAAAGTGAAGATAAAGGGACTAAGTTTATCTCTGTGATTGCATCTGTGAATAATGAAATCAAAAAGAAAATTGAAGAAGTTGCAGGTGATAGCGATAAGACATTTGATAATGTTGGTGGTGCGACAGAGGGTGTCGATTTTTCTAATGACACAGATGATGACGGCGTCCCCAATGACTTAGATGACTTTCCGAATGATCCCGATGAAAGTCTGGACTCCGATGGTGATGAGATCGGTAATAATGCCGACCTAAATGATGATACGGTGGACGGAGAAGATGACATCTACCCTGATGCCAATGATGCGTTTCCAACGGATCGTTCTCGTGCTGGTGACCATGATTCGGATGGGGTAGACAGTATTGATGATGTCTTCCCACAAGATCCAACTGAGTGGGCTGATAATGACTCTGATGGCTATGGTGACAATCAAGATGTATTTGATAATGACCCAACCGAATGGGCAGATACGGACGGTGATGGTGTTGGTAATAATGCCGATAAATTCCCATCGGATCCCAACGAGTCCTTAGATACGGACGGTGATGGCGTTGGTAATAATGCCGATGAATTCCCAACCGATGCGACCGAATGGGCAGATACGGATGATGATGGGTTAGGCGATAACGAGGATGACCCGTATCCAAACGATACGGATAACGACAGTTACAACAATGATGTTGATGAATTCCCAACCGATGCGACCGAATGGGTCGATGTGGACGGTGATGGCGTTGGTAATAATGCCGATGTTCATCCAGAGGATGGAAATAAGTCAATTGCTGATGTTGTGGCCAATGTTAGTGCAACTGATGTAGCAGTTTTAAACATAACAGATCGCGATATCATTACACTGGATATTGAGGTCGAAGAAATGGTTGAGACACTGAATAGCGGAGAGATTGTTACCACCATAACTACTCAATATATCACTGCTGATGACGTGGTATATGGCACGACACAAAGTGTCGATCACCTGTTAAATGATGACTTTACTCGTATCCAGACCTTTGCGTACGACTATAACCTCGATGGTACTGCACGTTACGAAGGCATGTCTCTTGAAATTGGTACTAGAACCGAAACAAACGAGACATATTGGCGCTATATCGATGAGGGTGATGCATCTCTTGAGGGCGGTTTCGGCGGTAATGGTCGTGTCTATGAACAAGGCGTAGCCTTAACATCTAGAGTTCACCCAAATGACTTATCTCAAATAGATACAATACATAGTGTATCAGTGGAATTTGAGGACGTCGCAGAGGGCGTTCAAGCGGTCGAAACGTTAACCGAATACACGGTAAATGGCTTTGATATCGACGATGTTCAAACCCATCAAGCTCAATGGGCTCAGACTTTAACCACTGTAACGCAGGATTACGTGCAGAGTTTCGTGGAGTCTAAGCAGGACTGGGGTGCAGACGGTTACATCAATGTTGAACTTCGATTTAATAATATCCCTGATGGTAGCTATGTCTACGAATATTCGACACCAATATGGGCAAACCCACAAGATGGTGAATTCCATGAGTACGCAGACTTTAACTTTAATGATGGTAAGTGGGACGAGCTCACCTCGTACTGGAACTATTACCGCAAAGAGGTGCTAATCAATGGTGATGTTCTTGAAAGTGGAGAGCGTACGGTTCTAGACGAGGAGACGAATACTCAACTTATTGTCGATAGTGATCCAAAAAATACTTTGTTCAATGAATGGAATGCCGTGTCTCGCTCTGTTAGTGATGTGGAAGAAAATAAACACATAGAGTGGCAGCACTACCCATTAACTGATTATTCATTTACGACTGACACAGATAACGTCGGACAGGCCTATCGCGTTTACCAGAAACAATCTAATGGCCTTTGGGTTGCTACCTCATTTGATGAGTGGGGAACACAAGCTGTTGTGGATCTACCACAACAGGTAGAGGATGCCCGTGTTGCTGGCACAGAGTTGGAGCTTATTGATGACCAAATCATTCCAGGCCTGAGCCGATACGCTACGCTGTTACCTACAAGCAGTTTCCAATACGATGACAATGGGGCAATTCAATGGCACGTCGTAACACAAGACTATCTGTTCACTGATACTGGTATTCCAACACTGGTTACACTGGATCTTGGTGATAGTGGTGTGGTTCCTGGTTCGTTTACCGGAGTGAATGATGTTGATATGGTGCTTATGGTTCCGGTCGTCGATAATCCTTGGTCTTGGTACGATGCCTACTATCGTAGGGGCATAGATACATGGGGCATGGATCTAACAGAAGGAGACTTTAGTTGGAACAATAGCCTAGGAGTGTTCTTCTTAGACGAGACAGCTGCGCAAGATTATCTTGCTGAGTTTTTAAATCAAGATAGCGACGACGATGGCTTTAAAGACTACGAGGATGCTTTCCCTAATGATCCAAATGAATGGGATGATAGTGATGGTGACTATGTTGGCGACAATAGCGATGCCTTCCCTTATGACTCATTAGAGTGGGCGGATTCTGATAGTGATGGTTTAGGCGATAACCATGAGAATGCAACCGAAGGTTTAGATCCGAATAATGCTGATTCAGATGAAGACGGCGTTTATGACGGTGAAGACCTTTATCCAACCGACCCAAATAAGTGGACTATTACCGCCCAAGAGTTTGCGGAGCAAGAGGGGACTCTTTACGGATTCTTCAGCGATTGGAGCGAACTATCGTTCGTAGATATTCTGTTTAAAGAAACCTTGAGTTATGGCGGTGATACGTTAACCCTTACGGAACTCATACAGTACCGTGGTGATCAATCCTTTATCCAGCTACCACTTGAAGCTGAGGGGGACGTACAGCTCACTGAAAACGGCTGGCAAACTCCGGTAGGTTATACGATAGACTTCTCTGGAGAGCAACTTATTGCCTATCCAGAAGACAATTCCAGTTTCTATTATTCAGTAGAATCAGAAGTGGTAAACCTATCGGGTATGGCATTGTATGAAGTCTACTTTGAGTGGTTCGACTTCATGGAAGAGGCGAGGTTCGCTGAAGGCTCACAAGCGGTAATGTTTACCTTCTCTCCAGCCGTAAACCAGTACTTCCTATGGGAGGGTGGTAGTCCGTACGTGAGGTTCTCTGACGTCGGTTATGATACGGATGGTAGCTCTATTACAAGTCTGGACGACATTATTGTGTCGCAGTCGGTCGGTGAGTCGGTTTCCACAGATCTTACTACCTCTGTTGGCCTCTATCTAGACTTTGATATCGAGTTAGTGAGTGATGGCACGGCGCATTATTACTTCTTTGATTGGGACGCAGGAACGGCAAGTCGCGTCGCTACTGCGGATTACTTACGTTACACATTACACGGTGAAGATATCGTCGAATTTACCGTACCAGTTGAGGCTATGCCCTACATGGGAGAGGGGGATACGCCTACCATGATCTTTAGCATGTACAATGGTGAACTTACGGTAGGTGAGATTGAGGCGCCAAGTGCTGAACCGTCGGACGATACTATGTACGCTTTCAATGGTATTGCCGCACAGTCTATAGAAGATGGTGTAGTGTTGAGCGATTACCTATTTACCTGCTACTTGGGTGATAGCGATGATAAGTCAAGCCCAATCATGGCTGACTATGAGCTTGCGATTACGGATTGTGGCGGTCGAACTCACATTACCAGCGAAATGGTCGAGGGTCTAAACTTCCAACGCGTTAAAGGCAATGGAAATACTCGTGACTACTTGTTCAATGCTGATGGCACAGTGCATGTATTGAAGGGAGAGGGCGGTAACTATACTGACGATTGGGTCATAGAAGATGGCTTGGTTAAGATCAGCTATTCTGATGAATCGGAGAGCTTCACGACTTACTGGGCACTGTTAGATTCGTTGGATGATACGTGGTCAATCAAGTTCTATGAGAACGAAGTTGTGGACGGTCAATCAAGTAGCTATATCTGGATGGATACTATTATTCAACAAGATCGTCCGATTGTGCTTGAAGAGTGCTACATCGGTGATGCAGAACCTGTTGAGGGGCAACCTATCCCGAGTATGAGTGACTACGAAACGGCGATCACGGATTGTGGCGGTCGAACTCACATTACCAGTGAGATGGTCGAGGGTCTAAACTTCCAACGCGTTAAAGGCAATGGAGATACTCGTGATTACTTGTTCAATGCTGATGGTACTGTACATGTATTGAAGAGTGAGGGTGGTGACTATATCGATGACTGGGCCATAGAAGATGGCTTTATTAAGGTTAGCTATTCTGATGAATCGGAGAGCTTCACGACTTACTGGGCGTTATTAGAGTCAATGGAGCAAACTTGGTCAATTAAGTTCTTCGAGGAAGAAACGTTAGGCGGTGTGACTGAAAGTTGGATATGGGCAGATACCGTGGTGCAACAAGATAGAAACGCTCTGCAGTTTGACCCGACTAACTTGGTATTGATGGAGTACGATGGTAACACCCTCTTTTTCCATGATAACGGCAGTATGAGCTATATCGGCAATGATGGCACTGAGACCTATGGGAACAGTTGGATGAAAACTTCAGCTAATACCATGATGATAACTTATGAAGATACCTCAACCGAGCAATGGGTACTTTTATCACAAACTGATGATGAATTAACTATCTCTAGGGATGGCTCAGAGGAGGTGCTTACAAATGTTACCTACGAGGGAACAGTAACGGTCTGTGAGGATGGTGATTCACCGTGGGATGATTTTACGGACCAACCCTCTGACTTTGGCACTCGTTCGGACTATGACAGCGCAGTCGCCAACTGTACCGTTGGTGGTGCTCAGTTTATAGAGTCTGATTTCACAGATAATGGCAGTGAAAGTTCTCGTTGGGAGCTCATCGATCTTTGGGAGATAAATGGCACCGTCATGGCTGTAGTTGAAGAAGAGGTTGTGTTCCATAGTAACGGTACTGGCTACTTTGACGATGATGAGGGATTGTTCGGGTTCGATTGGGTGATTTTGAATGGTGAGGTGACCTTAACCATAACCGAAGAGGAATTTATAGGAGCCAAAGACACCTGGAATAAGGTTGATCAAGATGGAGAGTATATTACGACTAAATCCTTCTGGAGCGATCCAACCTGGAGCAACCCTGCGCCGGCAGAGGGAGAAGCTGAGATATTCTCGGGTGTGATGCGATTTGTGGGGTTTGAATAGCCGTAACGCATAGACTTATCATCTAACATAGAATAAACGCCTAGGGTCAAACCTAGGCGTTTTCTATTTAACTGTTAAATCATAAAAATGAAGATAATAGACAGTGCGCTGATTAGGCCTGCAACGAAGTAGCAGCCCACTTTACCTGCAACGCCGACGTGGAACTTAAGGTCGTGCATGCCGTGGTGAAGGCGGTGCATTGCGTGCCACATTGGCAGTGCTAGCGTACCGATGATGAATAGCGCACCGATAATGCTGGTGGCAAATTCAGACACACGCTCGTAGCTCATTGCGTCCGCATCGATGATGCCCATTGGCACTAAGATACCTAACACTAGAACCGTGATTGGTGTGATCATCGCGAACCAAGTACCGCCAGCGCCAAATAGGCCCCACCAGATTGGCTCATCAGAGCGTTGTGGGTTGTGGTTAACAGGTTTTACTTTGTAATTTGTGTTCATAACGAAAGCTCCTTACACCACAACAAGAACGATTAAAGAAATAAAAGCCACCGCTGCCCACTGGGTCAGTACGATGATTTTTTTATCAACCAATTTGCCTTTAAGACGGATTGGCATTACTTGAGGCATCATGCTGAAGAAGGTTTGAGCGTGCAGCAAGCTGCCTAGCAGTGCCACGATGTTGATACCAACGACGATAGGGTTCGCCATAAAGCTCAACCAACCAGCCCACGCTTCAGGGCCTTTCACTAGTGCACCCAAACCGAAGGTTAGGAACAGAGTGAATAGAATCAAAGGCAGTACAGTCGCTTCACGTAGCATGTAGAAGCGGTAGAACGGATGGTTGCTCCACCACGTTCTCTTCATCTCACGAACATAAGGCTTACGATTGCTCATATTATGCCTCCTCTGCTGTTTTTACTTGCGATCCGTCTGGCTTGAACATCGAGATAACGAAGTCCATTGAAGACTCAACTTTACCTTGGTTTACTGCAGCCGCTGGGTCTACTTTCTTCGGACATACGTCAGAACAGTAACCTACAAACGTACAGCCCCAAGCGCCATTGTCGCCATTGATAAGCTTCATACGTTCAGCTTTACCATTGTCACGGCTATCTAGGTTGTATCGGTGAGCAAGAGCAAGTGCCGCAGGGCCGATGAACTCAGGGTTTAGACCAAACTGAGGACATGCTGCGTAACACAAACCACAGTTGATGCAGCCAGCGAACTGTTTGTATTTCGCCATTTGCTCTGGAGTTTGGATGTTTGTGCCGTCTTCTGGCTTACGGTCGTTACCGATGATGTAAGGCTTGATCGCTTCAAGGCGCTCGATGAACGGCGTCATGTCGACAATCAAATCTTTTTCGATTGGGAAGTTAGCCAAAGGCTCAATTTTGAAGCCGTTTGGATAATCACGTAAGAAGCTCTTACACGCCAGTTTTGGCACGCCATCAACCATGATGCCGCAAGAACCACAAATCGCCATACGACAAGACCAACGGTAAGACAGGTCTTTATCTAGGTTGTCTTTGATGTAACCGATCGCATCAAGTACTGACATGGTTTCATCAAACGGAACTTCAAAGGTTTGAAAGTGAGGTTCTGCATCGTGCTCAGGGTCATAACGCAGGATTTCAATTTTTTGGATTCGATTCGCTGACATTATGCTTGCTCCTCTTCGCTCTTCTTCGCATTCTCTTCTGCTGCTTTTTCAGCGGCAGCGGCTTTCTCAGCAGCTTCACCGTAAAGACGAGCTTTAGGTTGAGATTTAGTAATCTTAACGCCGCTGTAGTCGATGGTTGGTGCTGCATCTTCGTTGTAGAACGATAGAGAGTGTTTCAGGAAGTTCACGTCGTCACGTTCTGTGCAGTTGTCGTCTAGACGTTGGTGCGCACCGCGTGACTCTTTACGAAGAATAGCTGAGTGAACCATCGCTTCAGCAACTTCAAGACCGTAGCCGACTTCGATAGCGTAAAGTAGGTCCGTGTTGAACACTTGGCCTTTGTCTTTAATGCTGATCTTTTTGTAACGTGCTTTTAGCTCAGTGATTTTGTCGATGGTTTCTTGCATCAAGTCTTCTTGACGGTAGATACCACAACCCGCTTCCATGGTGTGACCCATTTCAGTGCGGATATCAGCCCAGTTCTCATCGCCTTCTTGGCTTAGCAGACCTGCGATGCGATCTTCAACCGCTTTCACTTGCTTCGCGATAGACTCTTCATTCCAGCCTTTGAATTCTGCTGCACGTTTCACGGCTTGTTCACCCGCTACGCGACCAAATACAACGAACTCAGCCAGAGAGTTAGAACCTAGGCGGTTTGCACCGTGCAGGCCAACTGAAGCACATTCACCAACGGCGAATAGGCCTTTAATGCGAGTTTCACAGGTACCGTTAGTTTCAATACCACCCATGGTGTAGTGAACGGTTGGACGAATTGGGATTGGCTCTTTTGCTGGGTCGACGTTTACGTACGCTTTTGCTAGCTCACAGATAAACGGTAGGCGTTCTTGCAGGTACTCTTCACCAAGGTGGCGAAGGTCAAGGTGTACGACATCACCAAGCGGGTGCTTGATGGTGTTGCCTTTCTGCTGCTCGTGCCAGAATGCTTGAGAAACTTTGTCACGAGGACCCAGTTCCATGTATTTGTTTTTCGGCTCGCCCACTGGAGTTTCAGGGCCCATGCCATAATCTTGGAGGTAACGGTAGCCGTTCTTGTTGACGATGATACCGCCTTCACCACGACAACCTTCGGTCATCAAGATGCCAGTGCCTGGTAGGCCTGTTGGGTGGTATTGAACGAACTCCATATCACGCAGTGGTACACCGTGGCGATAAGCCATTGCCATACCGTCGCCAGTTACGATGCCGCCGTTGGTATTACAGTGGTAAACACGACCTGCGCCACCCGTTGCTAGAACAACAGATTTCGCTTTGATCGTAACAAGTTCACCTTCAGACATGTGAATCGCGATTAGGCCTTGTACTTCGCCATCTTCAACGCCGCTCTGGTTTTCTACGAGAAGGTCCACCACAAAGTACTCATCAAATCGTTTGATTGTGTCGTACTTCATCGAAGTCTGGAACAGAGTATGAAGCATGTGGAAGCCGGTTTTATCCGCTGCGAACCACGTTCTCTCTACCTTCATACCGCCGAATCGGCGTACGTTTACTTCACCGTTTTCTTTACGACTCCATGGGCAGCCCCATTGTTCCATTTGGATCATTTCGCGAGTCGAGTTTTCAACAAAGTATTCAACAACATCCTGTTCACATAGCCAGTCGCCACCACCAACAGTATCGTTGAAGTGGTTATCTAAGCTATCTTCGTCTTTAATTACTGCTGCTGAACCGCCTTCTGCCGCTACCGTGTGCGAACGCATTGGGTAAACTTTAGAAATCAGTGCTACTTCCAGTTCAGGATTAGCTTCAGCCGCAGCAATAGCTGTACGAAGACCAGCGCCGCCTGCGCCGATGACTGCGATATCTGTGGTAATTGTCTTCACAGTTATTCTCCAGTGTGATGCGGAGTATTCCGCTTGTAATTATAAAAAGCCTATTTAGGAGGTTCTAAATCGTAGGAACCATTTAGCGCCCCTAAGCCTTAAGTGGTAGGTTCAGTGTAAGAGAGGACGGTATTCGAAAAGTTGATGCATTTGGGTTTTTAGGTCGGTAATGCATATGGAGGCATAGAAATTATAGGTTATGTGACTGCAATCACGGCAATGAATTGTTGATAACGATTAACCCACAGGACGGGTGTTAACGGCTTGTTGAGTATGATTTTTGTTATCAATGTTGATGTGAAATCTGTATTGATAATTGTATTGTAGAACGTAATTTTCTGGCTTCATTAAAACAACATTTTGCTTTCACGAATAGAAAGATAGAAGCTTACAAAAGCGATGAAAGGTGGTAATTTTCGTCGCCTAGAATTCAGTAATATGGAACTCAATAATGCACTCTACATGGCAACCGGCCGCAACCATTAAACAGTTAAAGCAACGTGCTGATATCCTTAATCAAATTCGTCAGTTCTTTGCTGAGCGAAACGTGATGGAAGTGGATACGCCTGCGATGAGCCACGCCACGGTGACGGACGTGCATTTGCATACTTTCAAAACTGAATTCGTAGGGCCGGGTTATGCGCACGGTCAGCCTCTGTTCTTTATGACTAGCCCTGAGTTTCATATGAAACGTCTATTAGCGGCGGGCAGTGGCTGTATTTACCAAATTTGTAAGTCTTTCCGTAACGAAGAAAATGGCCGTTACCACAACCCTGAGTTCACCATGTTGGAGTGGTATCGCGTTGGCTTTGATCATCATGACCTGATGGATGAAATGGATTCGCTGTTACAGCAGGTACTTAAATCGGGCTCAGCAGAGCGAATGACTTACCAACAAGCCTTTATTGACGTGTTAGGTGTGTGTCCCCTGGAAGATTCGATGGATACGCTAAAGCAAGCTGCGGCGAAACTTGGGCTCAGCGACATTGCAGAACCAGAAGAAGACCGCGACACCTTGCTGCAGCTGCTGTTTAGTATTGGGGTTGAAGCTAAGATAGGGCAACAAGTGCCTGCGTTTGTTTATGACTTTCCGGCTTCACAAGCGGCATTGGCTAAGATTAATCCTGAGGATTCGCGAGTGGCGGATCGCTTTGAGGTGTATTTCAAAGGCATCGAGTTAGCAAACGGCTTCCATGAATTAGATAAGCCACAAGAGCAGCTCAAGCGCTTTGAAGATGACAATGCCAAACGTATTGAGATGGGCTTATCGCCTCAACCGATTGACCATCACTTGATTGAGGCATTAAAAGCGGGCTTACCAGACTGTGCGGGTGTTGCTTTAGGTATTGATCGTCTGATCATGCTGGCGTTAGGTTATGACCACATCGATGATGTGACGGCTTTTCCTTTCCCACGTTCTTAACTTTTTGCTTTTGTTTTTACTGAGAGTGAATAGTCATTAGCTATTCACTCTCAGTTTCCAATCAGCTGCCAATTAACTTCACTAGCTAGCTGACTAGAATACCAGTACCCACTACGGCAACAATGGCACCGATCCAAGCGTAGGCATTTGGTCTCTGTTTGGTGTACAGCCAAAGTATTGGTAACAACATGATAGGTGTGGTTGAAGACAACAGAGCAACCATGCCGACATTTCCTTCTTGCAGTGCATACAAGATCAGCGTCATTCCCACCGCCATAGCAAGAAAGCCGTTCACTGCGGTAATCGCGAATATTTGACCATTCATCGGGTTAATTGCGCGTGAGAGCTTGGCACCCGTTAAGCGAAATGCGGAGTGAGCAACAAAAGCGGTGATCATACGAATTGCTGAAGCGGCAACAGGGTCTATGCTGGTTTGCATCACGGGTTTTGCGATGATCCCACCTAATGCTTGGCAGATAGCCGCTGTGATTCCGAGAGCTACACCAATCCACACGGTGCCCTTGATGGTTTCGAGTTGGTTGTTGGCTTGTCCTCGACGACCAAAGAATATCGCGGTTAATACACCACTGAACACCAACGCTGAGCCAATCAGCTCAACCGAAGTCATGCTTTCGCTAAACAGGAAGTAACCAAGAATCGCCGAGAACACGGCATGACAAGAGAACAGCAAACCTGCTTGGCGCGGTCCCATTCGATTCAAACAGGCAAATAGGGCGGTATCACCAATGAAGATGCCAATTAGCCCAGACAGCATCATCGGCGTGACGAGGTCAGCTTCGACAGTTGACCAGCCACCAGTAAACCAAGCCATGCTCGATAAGATGATAGCGGTACAACCCATGCGCCAACGGCTATAGGCGAAAGAACCTAAGTGTTGAGCAGGCTTTACTGACATCAGGCTCGCGATGGCCCAAAGAAAAGCGGCAGCAAGAGCCAGCCATTCGAATCCCATTGAAGTGTACGTCCGTGTCAAAATGTAGAAGTGGGGGATTCAATATGCACTAAACCTTCCAGATAGCAAAGACGTGATTACTATCTGGAAGGGCATTAGTAGGGATTAACGTGCTAGGTGATGATAAACAGGGCGAGGTAAACCATCAGCAAGCCCACAATACCTAAGATGATGCCCATCTTCGCCATGTCTTTGCTTTCGATAAGCCCGGTCGAGTAGGCCAGTGAGTTTGGTGGTGTCGATACTGGCAGAATCATGCCAAGTGACGCAGAGAAGGCGACCACAACCAGCAAGCCTTGCAGACCACCAATCGCAACTAGGCTTTCCATGGAAGCACCAATTGCAGCGGCTATCGGCATCAGCAAGTTGGCCGTCGCAGTGTTTGACATGAAGTTCGCCATTAACCAACACACGATAGACAATGTCAGTACCACAGCTGCAGGTGACAGCGATTCATAGTCAATTGCGTGTGCGAGTGCAGCGGCTAAGCCTGTTTTATCTAAGCCAATACCAATCGCAATACCACCTGCGACCAGCCACAACACATCCCAGTTAATCAGCTTGAGTTCTTCTTTGCCCATGATGCCAGTGAGCGTAAACACAGCCAGTGGAATGATAGACACGACATAGGTGTTCATGCCGTGCAGTTTGGTGGTCATCCACAATAAGATTGTCGCAGCGAAGGTGATGTAAACCACAATCGCTCGCCAGCTCTTTCTAAATTGTCCATCAAGCTTGAGCACCATGTTTCTTTCTTTAGAAGGGAAGAGTTTTTGTAGAAGAAACCAAGCGATGGTGAGTTGGATGATCACAAAGGGTAAGCCCATCATCATCCAGCTGAGGAAGTCGATGGTATTTTCACCCGTTAGGTATTGCAGCGCGATGGCATTGGGCGGTGTACCGATTGGGGTTGCGATACCGCCAGTATTGGCAGCAATTGGAATACACAACACGAGCGCTTTGATACCCATATCGCCTTTTGGTGCAGATGCCACGATAGGGCCGAGCAGCGCAAGCATCATTACCGTCGTTGCGGTATTTGACATGAACATTGAGAACACGGCGGTGATCAGCATTAAGCCGAGCATAATGAAGCGCGGCTCTGTACCAAATGGTTTGAGAAGCACTCGAGCTAGGTTGTTATCGAGTTCGTACTTGGATGCGGATATCGCAAGAGCAAAGCCACCCATGAAAAGGATGATGATTGGTGATGAAAATGCACCGAAGATGTCGGTATATTTGATTAACTCACCGAGATCGTGCCCCGCTGGTGGATTTCTAAATAGGTGTAAACCTTTGTCAGATATCATCACCAGTTCAAGCGCAATGATCAAAATGGAAGTGGCGAATACCGGAACAGGTTCAAGCACCCACAGCAGGGCTGCTAATAAGAATATCGCCAACAGGCGGTGTTGAATCAGCGTGAGATCATCGATTGGTATTGAATCTATCGGCATGAATAACACGCCTAAGGGAATCGCAAAACAAATCAACAGCTTGACCAGAACGCCAACATTGAGTTTAGGCATGTACAAAGACCCTATAAATAAAATATCTTCAAATAGAGTAAGTTATCTGGATTTCTGGTACTTGGAGACGGGTTGGAAAATCAAAAAGTTGTTTAAGGTTTCGACAGTTGTTTTGTTTTTGGTCAATCTTTTATCTGGGCAATTAGAGACAAGAGTGAGAAGCAGCAGGTGGCTGGGCAGGGTTTGAAAGATTGAGTTGTTAGAGCTTGAGTAGCAAATGAATCGGTAGAGTTAAGAAAAAGGCGCGTTCTTCTCTGAAATAGAAAAAGTAACGCGCCTTGAAAGCTTAAATGAGTTAACTCAAATTGTTAAGCTTGGTCAGTGTTCTCAGCAGAATCGGTAACAACATCGTCATTTGCTTGCGCTTCTTTGCCAGCAATGTGCGCGAAAGGTGTACCAAGAACCGTTTTCTCGCCATTTTGCATAGTGTCGTCAAACTTGATCGCATCTTTAGCGAACAGGTTGATAACGGTTGAACCAAGCTTAAAGCGGCCCATCTCTTCGCCTTTCTTCAAGATGATTGCTTTGTCACCTTGTGCAGGGTAATCCCATTTGTAAACCGAGTTACCACGAGGTGGGGTGATGGTACCTGCCCATACTTGCTCGATGCTACCTACGATCGTTGCGCCAACCAGCACTTGTGCCATTGGGCCAAATTCCGTATCGAAGATACAAACGACACGCTCATTACGTGCGAATAGGTTTGGAACGTTTTCTGCCGTTAACGGGTTAACTGAGAAAAGGTCACCTGGAACGTAGATCATCTGGCGCAGTGTGCCGTCGCATGGCATGTGCACGCGGTGGTAATCACTTGGAGACAGGTAAAGCGTTGCGAATTCACCGTCTTTAAATTCATCCGCTAGCGCAGCATCACCACCCAATAGCTCGCGAGCTGAGTAGTTATGGCCTTTCGCTTGAATCAGTTGACCGTCAGTAATTGGGCCAAATTGGCTCACACGTGCATCTGCAGGGTGAACAATAACAGACTCACCTTCAGCGATAGGACGCATGCCTTCTTTCAATTCACGCACGAAGAATTCATTGAATGTTTTAAAGTGTTTTGGATCGCTATGCAGAGCTTCATCCATGTTCACTTTGTATTGCTTGATGAACCAGTTGATGATCGCTGTCGTTAAGCCGCCCGCTTTAGCAGACGCAAGTTTGCCGACTAGGCGAGTTAATCCATGTTGTGGAATCCAGTACTGCAATCCAACTTTAATCTTATCCATTGTATTAATTTTCCAATGCTAATTTTTTTTCAATTAAATCTGTCGATGACGGTTTAGGGCGCGAGATGTTACTTAAATTCGCGCCAATTGTCAGTAAATGCACACATTTGTTCACAAAAACGCGATTAGAGATCGGCTTTTTTGTTGCGTGAATACTGACGGTTATCTTTGTTACTCGCCATGCTTTCAATGATGCGGTGGTAGTTGTCGAAACGTAATCGACTGATCTTTCCGTTTTCTACCGCTTCGCGCAGGATGCAGCCTGGGTCATCAATGTGTTTACAGTCACGGAACTTACAACCGCCAAGGTAAGGCTTGAACTCGATAAAGGCTTCAGTGATTTCGTCGGCCTCTAGGTGCCATAGGCCGAATTCACGCACTCCAGGTGAATCAATCAGATCACCACCAGAAGGGAAGTGGTATAAACGAGCTGCCGTGGTTGTGTGCTGACCAAGACCTGAGTTCTCAGAGACTTCGCCTTCTTCAATGTCTAGCGTAGGCATTAATGCATTCACTAGGCTTGATTTACCCACACCCGACTGACCAACAAAGATGTTGATACGGTCTTTGAGTTCAGCTTCCAGCTCTTTGATGCCGTAGCCAGACTCTTTACTCACGAACATCACTTTATAGCCGATCTTCTCGTACTCTTTAAGTGTTTCACGGTATTCAGCAATCTGCTCATCAGTCAGTAGATCGACCTTGTTCAGTACAACAAGCGGCGCGATGTTTACCGTTTCTGAAGCAATTAGGTAACGGTCGATAATATTAAGTGATAGCTCTGGTAGCACAGCCGATACGATAACCATTTGGTCGACGTTCGCAGCTACTGGCTTTAGGCCATCGTAGTAATCAGGGCGAGTCAGCATTGAAGTTCTCGGCTCAACCGCTTCCACAACGCCAGAAATACCGGCCATTGATTCTAAGCCTGCGCGCCAAGTCACTCGGTCACCAGAAACTAAAGTCTCGATACTACGGCGTAAGTTACAACGATGAACTTCGTTAGTTTCAAGATCTTCGATATCAGCATGTTGGCCAAAGCGCGTAATCACGAGTCCGCTTTTGGTTCCGCCAAGCATGTTCTCATCCCATTGGATAGAATCTTCTTTCTTGAGTCGCTTGTTCTGGTTGCTACGTACACGACGTACTTGACCTTTGGTTAACTTCTTTTTTTTAGCCACAATTTTTCACTTAACACATCTAACTTGATGATTGGGGACTCAAACAGGATGTTGCTGGTACCACGTGATTTCGATGGTCCTAAAGCTAGTTTGAGTATAGTTATTTGGGTATAGTACCTCTTTTACACATAAACAAATAGGCGACGCCTTATGTCCTTTAGCGATCAGAACCTTATTTGGGTTGATCTAGAGATGACAGGACTTGATCCTGAAACTCATAAAATCATTGAAATTGCTACTATCGTTACTGATAGTGAGCTTAACATCCTGGCTGAAGGACCTGTTTTGGCTATTCACCAACCTCAGAGTGAATTGGACAAGATGGACGAGTGGTGTACAACGACTCACACTGGCAGCGGCCTCGTGAAGCGAATTCAAGAAAGCACGGTTTCAGAGCAAGATGCCATCCAACAAACCATTGAGTTTCTTGAAAAATGGGTACCAAAAGGTAAGTCACCAATTTGTGGCAACAGCATTGGTCAAGACCGTCGTTTCCTATACAAGCACATGCCAGAGTTAGAAGAGTACTTCCACTACCGCTATGTTGACGTAAGCACTCTGAAAGAGCTGACTCGTCGTTGGAAACCTGAAGTGTTAGATGGTTTTTCTAAGTCGGGAAGTCACCTTGCGTTAGACGATATTCGAGAGTCGATCGCCGAGCTGCAGTACTACCGAAAAACGATTATTAACATCTAGTCGAATAAAATGATCACGTTTATCTAACTTTTCAGGGACATAAGAGCCGTTTTTTTTGCAAATCTGTGTGCTTTTACAGCAGTTGAGTAAAAAGTTTCGTAATTTTGCATTAAGGACTTGCATCACAAAAAAATGCTCTTATAATTCGCAGCCCTGAACGGAGAAAGACGTTTTCAGATTGCGATACTAGCTCAGTTGGTAGAGCGCAACCTTGCCAAGGTTGAGGTCATCGGT